>DASQAX010000001.1:0-7364 GCA_035635535.1 Vicinamibacterales bacterium
GTTCACGGCGCACTACTTCAACACCGTGCTGCCGATCGCGCCGGGCACCTACGAGCGGATCCTCGCGCTCGACGCGGGCACGCTGCTCGCGGAGATCGGCGAGGGGAGCGACGAGGGACAGGAGTTCCTCAGCATCCTGACGGCGATCCGGCACCTGCCGGCCCGTGACGCGCAGACCGCGGACGCGCGCGCCGAACGCCACCGGGAGAAGGAAGTGATCAAGCGGCGCCTCGCGCGGCTGACCGGCGCCTCGCCGGCGGTGCTCGCGCACATCCGGCGCGCGGTCATGACGCTCAACGGCACCCGGGGCGCCGCGCGGAGCTTCGATCGCCTCGACGAGCTGCTCTCGGTGCAGCCGTACCGGCTCGCCTACTGGCGCGTGGCCGCGGAGGAGATCAACTACCGGCGCTTCTTCGACATCAACGAGCTGGCCGCGCTGCGGATGGAGGACCCGGAGGTGTTCGAGCGGACGCACGCGTTTGCGTTCGAGCTGCTCCGCGAGGGAGCGATCGACGGCCTCCGCATCGATCATGTCGACGGCCTCTACGACCCGGGCGACTACCTCGAGCGGCTCCAGGCGCGCGCGCGCGAGGTGCGTCCGGATCTCTTCACCGGCGATCGCCGCCTCTACCTCGTCGTCGAGAAGATCCTGGGGCTCGACGAGTGGCTGCCGGCGTGGCCGGTGGAAGGGACGACCGGCTACGAGTTCCTCGTGCGCGTGAACGGCCTGTTCGTGGACGCCGGCCACGAGCGCGCGGTCAGCGAGGCGTTCGAGCGCTTCACCCGCCTGCGCGCGCCGTTTCGCGAATTCGCGTACCGCAGCAAGCAGCTGGTTCTCCGGATGAGCATGGCGAGCGAGCTGCAGGTGCTCGCCCACGGCCTCAACCGCTTCTCCGAACGCAACCGGCATTACCGCGACTTCACGCTGAACCTGCTCGTCTACGCGATGCGCGAGATCATCGCGGCGTTCCCCGTCTACCGGACGTACGTCAACGGGCGCGAGCCCGACGTGACCGCGCACGATCGCCGCTACATCGAGCACGCGGTCAGCGAGGCGAAGCGCCGGAACGCGCGCCACCCCGGCGTGGTGTTCGATTTCATCCGCGGGCTGCTGCTGAAGAAGGCGGACTACATCCCGGAGGAGGATCGCGGCGAACACCTGAAGTTCGTCGGCAAGTTCCAGCAGGTGACGAGCCCGGTCACGGCGAAAGGCATCGAGGACACCGCGCTCTACATCTACAACCGTCTCGTCTCCCTCAACGAGGTGGGCGGCGAGCCCGACAAGTTCGGCCTCACCGCCGACGCCCTGCACGGGTGGCTCGCGGAACGCGCGAAGCGGTGGCCCCACAGCCTGTCCGCGTCGTCCACGCACGACACGAAGCGGAGCGAGGACGTCCGCGCGCGCATCAACATCCTGTCGGAGCTGCCCGCGGACTGGCGGCAGGCGACGGGACGGTGGGCGCGCATGAACCGCAAGGCGCGCGTCACCATCGACGATGAGTCGTACCCGAGCCGCAACGAGGAGTACCTGCTGTACCAGACGCTGGTCGGGACGTGGCCGGCGCGTCCGATGACCCCGGACGGCGAGCGCGAGTACCAGGAGCGGATTGGCCACTACATGCTGAAGACCATGCGCGAAGCGAAGGTCTTCACGAGCTGGCTCAATCCAAGCGAGCCGCACGAACAGGCGATGGGGCGGTTCGTCGAGATGGTCCTCTCGCCGTCCAACATCGCGTTCCGCCGCGACTTCGTCGAGTTCGCCTCGCGCGTCGCCCGCCACGGCGTCTACAACTCGCTCGCGCAGCTCGCGATCAAGATCGGCGCGCCCGGCGTGCCCGACTTCTACCAGGGGACGGAGCTGTGGGACTTCAGCCTCGTCGATCCCGACAACCGGCGGCCGGTGGACTACACGAGGCGCCGCGAGCTGCTCGACGCGCTGCCCGCGCCGGACAGCCCCGAGCCGTCGCTCGTGTCGGAGCTGCTCGCGCACCCGGAAGACGATCGCCTGAAGCTGTTCGCGTCGGCGACGATGCTGCGGGCGCGCCGGGCGGCCCATGACGTGTTCCGGTGCGGCAGCTACGAGCCACTGGCCGTGGAGGGCAGCGCGCGGGAACATGTGTTCGCGTTCGCGCGTGTCCTCGGGCAGCGCCAGGCGATCGTCGCGGTCCCGCGGCTGGTGGCGACGCTCAGGCCGGACGGCGACGCGCCGATTGGCGACACGTGGCGCGACACACGCATTGCCGTGCCGGACACCGCGCCGCGCTGCTACCGGCAGGCGTTCACGGGCGCCTGCGCGAACGTGATCGAGGACGGCGGCCGCCGCTGGATCCGCGCCGCCGACGCGTTCGCGCATTTCCCGATCGCCTTCCTGGAGGCGCCGTAAACGATGGGATGGACGATCATCGCCGTCGGCTTCCTCACCTGGTTCGTCCTGGTGCTGTTCTTCACGCCGCGGATCGACTACAAGGTGTCCCATCCGATCCGCCCCGACAGCGACGAATTCCTGCACGTCATCCAGTCCACCTGCCAGGCCGTGATTCACCGCGGGAACAGGGTCGACATCCTCACCAACGGCGCCCAGTTCTACCCCGCCATGCGCGACGCCATCCTCGCTGCCGAGTCGTCCGTGAACATGGAGGCGTACATCTTCAAGAACGGCGAGGCCGCGCGGATGCTGATCGACGCGATGATGGACCGCGCGCGCGCGGGCGTGGAGGTACGCCTGACGCTCGACGCCGTCGGCAGCTTTCGAATCGCCTTCGCGGGCGCGCTGCGGCGGATGCGCGACGCCGGCTGCAGGGTGCAGTTCTACCAGCGGATCACCTGGTACCGGTTTCACCGGCTCAACAACCGCACGCACCGCGAGCTGCTGGTCATCGACGGGCGGCTCGCGTTCACCGGCGGCGCGGGGGTCGCCGACCAGTGGCTGAAGCCGCATCGCCACCACCCGGCATGGCGCGACACCATGGCGCGCATCGAGGGCCCCGTCGTCGCCGCGCTGCAGGGTGTCTTCGCCGAGAACTGGCTCGAGTGCTGCGGCGAGATCCTCACGGCGCCGCGCCACTGGCCGGAGCTGCGCCGCGCCGACGGCGCCGAGGCCATGCTGGTCAAGAGCTCGCCGTCCGATCGCGCGACCGCGTCGCGGGTGGTCTTTCAGATGCTGATCGAAGGGGCGGTCAGCTGCATCGACATCCAGACGCCCTACTTCCTGCCGGACAGGGCCTTCCGCCGCGCGCTGGTTCGCGCCGCGCAGCGCGGGGTCCGGGTGCGCGTAATCGTGCCCGGGAAATACTCCGACCAGGGGCTGGTGCGGCTGGCGAGCCGCCGCATGTATCGCGAGCTGCTGGCCGGCGGCGTGCGCCTGTTCGAGTACCGCCCCGCGATGACGCACGTGAAGGCGCTGATGGTGGACGGCGCGTGGGCGCTCATCGGCACCACAAATGTGGACAACCGTTCCTTCGAGCACAACGACGAAGTGAACGTGGCGTTCCGGGAGACGGAGGTCGCGGGGCGCTTTGGCCGCGATTTCGAATCCGACCTTGCCGCGTCCGACGAGATAACGCTCGAGCAATGGGGAAAACGGCCGGCGCTCGAGAAGCTGGTCGAGCCGGTCTGCTGGATCCTCGAGCGGCAGCAATAGTCCGCCGGGCTTGCCCGGGGGAAGTTTGAGGCGCGAGCCGTGGGTGGTACGGGGGTTGCTGAGTAGCGCCCCAGAGGTTGACTACCGTGGCTCGAAACATCGTTCGCTCCATCGCACTCATACTTCCGCTCGTCGCGCTGACCGGCAGGGCAGGTTCCGCGAAAGACAACGTGGAAATCAGGTTGACGGGGCGCTTCTTCGCCGAACCGGCGACCGTGCAGCTGATCGTCGCCGTCGAGCCGGATGCGGCGAATCGCACGCTGCGGGTGGAGGCGGACGGTGACAACATGTTCTGCGCGACCGAGATCCAGCTGGCGGGCGCGCGCGAGCGGCGCCTGCACACGGTGGAGTTCAAGAACCTCGCAGCCGGCGGTTACACGCTGCGCGCCCAGGTGAGGTCGAACAGCAGCGTGCGCTCGCAGGCCGAGCAGGAGATCATGGTCGCCGGCGACGGAAGCGAGACCGGCGGCTGGTAAGTTCCAAGTTCCAAGCTCCAAGTTCCAAATTCCAAATTACAAAAACCCTCCAACTCGTCTTAATTTGGAACTTGTTGGAGCTTGGAACTTGGAGCTTGGAACTTGGAGCCTAACGCGACTTGTCGATCGCGGCGGTCCATTCCGCGATCTGTTCCGGCGTCATCGCGCCGCGTGGCACGAGCCGCGCGTCCTCGTAGCCCCAGTCGTCGATATCCACGAGATACTGGCCGCGTGAGAGCAGCGTGCCCTGGCAGACCTTGCTGTCGCGCGTCGGCACGTCGAGCTCCGCCTGGACGCGGTTCATCAGCTCTCGAATGAGCGCCGACGGTACGAGCGAGCGTTCGCCCGGGTAGATGAATCCGAACAGCACGACGTGGCTGAGAAGCACGCGCCACTGCGGCCCGAAGCGGCGCACCAGGCGGTCCCAGTTCACGAGCCCCGCGCAGTGGCGCAGCAGGTGCGCGACGTCGGCGCCGTCGTAGCGCTCGCGCTCCATGATCATCGACTTGGTCCAGATCATCTCCTCCGCGGGCACCAGCTTCACCGGCGTGGCGAGCACCGTCTCGTCCACCGCGTGCGCGAACCACTCGTCGTCGACCTCCGCGACGCCGTTGCCGGAGCTGAAGATGACGTCGATGAACTTCTCGCCGTGATGCGCCTTGGCGAGCCAGTGGTGGAACGCGATCTCGGTCTTGAAGCCGCAGCGCATCAGCACGTCGAGCACGCGGCGGACGTCGCGAGGCCGCACGAAGATGTCGAAGTCCTTCGTCGTCCGGCAGATCCCGGCGTAGTACTGGAACGCGTAGGTGCCGCCAACCAGATACGGCACGCCGCAGCGATTCAGCATCTCGAGCGCGTCTCGGTACAGCTGCGCCGTATCGGGCGACGTCAGCAGCGGAACGTCCGTATCGATCACGCGTCTGGCCGTGCAGGATTCACGCCGATTTGACGAGCGGTTTCCGCCGAGGCTCTGCCGCAGATCCGCCCATGCCGGCCGCGTCGATCGGCATTTCGACGACGAGAAATGGCGGCCGATTGGGATTGGTACGCATGAGCAGCGGCATCGCGACGTTGTGAACCGGTATGCCCGTCGACGTGCGCCCCTCGAGCGTGCCGCGATGGGCGTGGCCGTGGAACACGGCGCTCACGCGGTACCGGTTGATTGGCTCCTCGAGCCGGCTCGACCCGAGATACGCGAAGATCTCGGGCGGCTCGCCCTCGACGGTCGAGCGCACCGGGGAGTAATGCAGCAGCGCGATGCGCTGCTGCGTGCGGAGCCGGGCCAGCGCGGCCTCCAGTTTCAGCGCTTCGTCAACGGCCTCCTGCACGAACGTCTTGATCGCGTGCTCGCCCCACGGGCCGAGCGCGCCGCGCCCGAAACCCCCGGCAAAACCTTTCACGCCCGCGAAGCCGACGCCGTGCACCTCGGTGGCTTCGCCATCGAGCACGGTGACGCCGGCGCCGGCCAGGATCTCGCGAATCTCCTGCGGCTTGCCGCCCTCGTAATCGTGATTGCCGAGAACGGCAATCACGGGAACCTTCATCGCCGCCGTGAGATCGCGCGCCAGCACACGTGCCTCGTCGGGGAGGCCGTAGTCGGTGAAGTCGCCGCAGAGCAGCAGCACATCCGCGTCGTCGCTGATCTGGCTGAAGAGCGGCTGCAACGTTCCCTGGGAATTCTTCGACACATGGAGATCGCCGAGGGCCGCGATGCGCACGTGGGTACGGGTCGTCCGTTCCGGCATGGCTCAGGCGACCGTACTCAAACCCGGTGCCCGGATCCCGGACCCCCGTCATAATCCCCCAATGGCTGTGCTGCACCAGATCTGGATCAAGCGCGCCCACCGGGGCAACATGGACGCGGCGCGGACCGCGAGGCTCGTCGCCGGGCGCGGCATCGCGGGAAACACGCATCAAGGCGGCAGGCGCCAGGTGACGCTCATGGATCTCGAGCGCTGGCACGAGCTGATGGATCGGCTCGGCGGCGATCTCGAGACGAGCGTGCGGCGGGCGAACCTGGTGATCGATGCGCTCGACTTGTTCGATTCGCGCGGAAGGACCCTTCGCGTCGGCGGCGCGCGGCTCCGTATCCTCGGCGAGGTGCGGCCGTGCGAGCGCATGGACGACGCGCTGCCGGGACTGCAGGCCGCCATGGGCGAACGCTGGGGCGGCGGCGCCTACGGGGAGGTGATCGAGAGCGGGGAGATCTCGGTGGGCGACGAGGTCGAGTGGGAGCTCGGACCGCCGGTCACGAATCACGCATCGCCGACGGACGCCACGTGACGGGCGGCAGCCACGCGCCGCCGTGCGCCGTCATCCGCGGGACGATGACGCGCGCCCAGCGCGACAGCGTGATCGACGAGAGCTCCTCCGCCGCGAAATAGCGCGCCTCGACGACCTCCTCGCCGTCGGCCTTCAGCGCGCCGCCAGTCACGCGGCATTCGTACACGGCCATCATGTAGCCGACCTCGTCGCCGTTGGCGTACCAGACGCGGTACTCGGGGCCGCCGAACACGCCGCGCAGCTCCGTCGGCTCCACCAGGAGGCCGGTCTCCTCCCAGACCTCGCGGACGACCGCGTCCTGCGGCTGCTCGTCGGGATCGACGGCGCCGCCAGGAGCCACCCACACGTTCTCGCGGTGGGACGGCCGGACGAGGAGCAGGCGCCGCTGCCCGTCGAAGACGAGCGCCGTCACCGACGGCATCAGGAGGAACTCGTTGCCCATCTTCGCGCGGACCCGTCGGACGTAGTCGGACATCGGCATGACGGATGTTCTATCACGCCTCAACGGGAGGAATGGGCACCGTCAAGGAACGTCAGACTCGAGGAACCCGCGTGTGAGTGTCGGCTAGTCGATTCGGATTCCGCCCGAGCCTGTCGAGAGCTCGACCCGCGCGCCGCCGCCGCCGACGCGTCCGCGCAGCCGATGCTTCGACACCTCGTCGATCGGGTTGATGGGCAGATGGCTGTCGATGCGGCCGCCTCCCGTTCGGGCATCGAGCTCGAACGGCGTGTTGTCGGCGACCGACATCGTGATGCCTCCGGAGCCGGTCCGCAGTTCCCAGGCCTCAACGGGTTTGCCGTCGATGCGAATGCCGCCGCTCCCGGCGCGGGCGCGGACGCCGGCTTTCGCGCCCGTGATCACGATGCCGCCCGAACCGGTTCGCGCGTCGACGGCGCTGCCGGTCGCCTCGATGCGAACGCCTCCCGAGCCGGCCGTCGCCTCGACAGGACCATCAACGCCGCGG
>DASQAX010000002.1:0-6866 GCA_035635535.1 Vicinamibacterales bacterium
GAGTAGATCAGCACGCCGCTGGCCCTGGAGAGATCGAGCGGCTTCATCAGCGAGAACGTGCCGACGTACTCGACCTTGCCGCGCGCGTTGCGGGGCGCGAACTGGATGTCGGTGATGAGCGCGTTCTTCGGGTCGGCGGGATCGAGCTCGCCGTAGAACTTGCCGCTCAGGCGCTCGTACGGCGGCGTCTGCGGCACTCCGGCTGTGGCCGGCGATGTCGCATCGACACGCTCGGTCTTCAGAATCTCGATGCGCGTCACGCGCGCCTCCGCGGTGACGACCGAACAGCACACACCCACGGCGACGGCGGCGAACGCAGTCTTGACCATCTCGCGCCCCTCCCGGCGGCGCAAGGATAGCACGCGTCCGCCCTATAATCCGCCGTGTGAAGACCCTCCTCTGCCTCGCGCTCGTCGTGGGATCTCCCGGTTCCGCATTCGCGCAGGCGACGCTCTACGAAGGCGCGCGGCTGATTCCCGGCGACGGCAAGCCCGCCATCGAGCGTTCCGCCTTCGTCGTCGAGAACGGCACCATCACGCGCGTCGGCAGGCAAGGCGACGTCAGGGCGCCCGCCGGCGCCGCGCGCGTCGATCTCGCCGGCAGGACGGTCATCCCGGCGCTCATCGACATCCACACGCACACCGGCTTTCAGAAGGGCGCAACGTATCGCCCGGAGAACTACGGGCGCGACGCGATCGTCGACGACCTCAATCGCGCGCTCTACTTCGGCGTCAGCATCGTCGTCTCTGAAGGGATCGATCCCGGCGAGGCGGCGTTCAGGATTCGCGACGACCAGGCGGCCGGCCGTCTTGGCGGCGCGCGTCTCTTCACCGCCGGCCGCGGCATGGGCGCGCCGAACGCCGGGCCCGGCGCGGACACCTACCGCGGCATCGCGTACGACGTCACGACGGAAGAAGAAGGACGGCGCGACGTGCGCGAGCTGGCGGCGCAGAAGGTGGACTTCATCAAGATCTGGGTGGACGACCGCAACGGCCGCGCGCCCGAGCTGAGCGCCCCGCTCTATCGCGCCGTCATCGACGAAGCGCACGGCCACGGCATCCGCGTCAACGCGCACGTCTTCTACCTCGCCGACGCGAAAGGCCTCGTCGCCGCCGGCATCGACGGCTTCACGCACATGGTGCGCGACAAGGACATGGACGACGAGGTGGTGCAGGCGATCGTGAAACGGCGCGTCGTCATCATGCCGACGCTGCAGAACGCCGAGCGCGGCCGCAACACCCAGCCGCCGCCGGCGCTCGCCGCCTGGCTGAACGGACCGGCGCGCGACGCGATCGGGCCGGAGCTCGTGGCGAAGGTCCTCGCCGGGTACGGCGGCCGCACGCCCGCGCAGGCATCGGCCGCGCGCGACCGCTACGCCATCCTGCAGCGCAGCCTCGCGAAGCTCTCCGCCGCGGGCGCCCGCATCGTCCTCGGCGGCGACACGGGCCTGCAGGACGACCCGTTCGGCTTCGCCGAACATCGCGAGCTCGAGCTGATGGTGGAGGCGGGCATGTCGCCGATGCAGGCGATCGTCGCCGCGACCAGCACCGGCGCCGACTACCTGCGGCTCCGCAACACCGGCGCGCTCGCGCAAGGCAAGCAGGCCGACTTCGTCGTGCTCGACGGCAACCCGCTCGACGACATCACGAACACGCGGCGCATCTCGCAGGTCGTCATCAAGGGGAGACCTGTCGATCGGAACGCGCTGCGGGATTCGCTTGGAGGACGCTGATGCGACATCTGCTGATCGCCGGCGCAGCGGCGTTCGTCGCGTTGACGGCGACCGACGTCCGCGCGGCCGTCGTCGACGTCACCGCGGCCGGTTTCACGGTGCGCCATGTCATCGAGGTGTCGGCACGGGGGTGGTCCGCGTACCAAACGCTCACCGATCGCATCGGCACGTGGTGGGATCCGAACCACACGTTCTCCGGCAGGTCCACGAACCTGACGATCGACGCGCGGCCAGGCGGCTGCTTCTGCGAGCAGCTTCCGAACGGCGGCGTCCGCCACATGACCGTCATGTACGCGGACCCCGGCAAACTGCTGCGCCTCACCGGCGGCCTCGGCCCCCTGCAGGAGCTCGCTGTCAGCGGAGCGATGACATGGGCGTTCATGCAGGCGGGCAACAAGACGACGATCACGCTCACCTATGCTGTCGGAGGCTACTCCCCCGGAGGACTCCAGACGCTGGCTCCCGCGGTGGATGCGGTGCTCGGCGCGCAGGTCGCCCGCCTGAAACGGCTGATCGACACGGGCCGGGCGGAATAGGGATTCCGCGCACGCCCGCCTTGACAGCAGTAGCGGGTGGCTCTAATGTGCCCCCTCGACCCTCCGGTACTTCCGATCGTCGGCGTGTTTCCCTTGCAAGACTTGCACGTTTCAAGGAGGCCTCGATGCGGACCCTTCGGCGATTTTCGCTGCCTGCCCGACGAAGCTTTTTCGTGGTCGGGTGGCTACTCACATGCTCCATCCTCGGCGCCGCGGCGCCGGCGCTCGCGCAGGGCGGGCGAGCCGAAATCAACGGCACCGTCATGGACGCGCAGAAGGCGGTGCTTCCGGGCGTGACCGTCACCGTCACCAGCGAGGACACCGGCCTCACGCGCGAGGCGGTGACCGACGGCACGGGACGCTACGTCATCCCTCAGGTGCTGCCCGGCACCTACACGGTGAAGGCGGACCTCTCCGGCTTCCAGCCGATGGTGCGCAACGGCATGACCGTGCGCGTCGGCGAGGAGCTCACCGTCCCGCTCACGCTTTCGGTCGCCGGCGTCGCGGAAACGCTGGTCGTGACCGCCGAAGCGCCGCTGGTCGAATCCACGTCGAACCGCATCGGCACCAACATCACGAGCAACGAGATCGACTCGCTGCCGAGCGCGAACCGCAGCCAGTTCAGCCTGATGCAGACCATTCCCGGCCTCGTGCCGACGCTGCAGGTCGGATCGTTCGAGGGCGGGCAGTTCAGCGCCAATGGCCAGGCGACGACGAACAACCTGTTCCTGGTCGACGGCCAGAACGACAACGACTCGCGCCGCGGCGGCTCGCAAGGGACACAGGCGCGCGTCTCGCTCGACTCGATGGCCGAGTACCAGGTGCAGACGCACCAGTACGGCGCCGAGTACGGCGGCTCCACGGGCGTCGTCGTCAACAGCGTCACCAAGAGCGGCACCAACAACTTCGCGGGCCGCGTCTTCGAGTACTACCAGGACAACAAGCTGCAGGCGACCGACTACTTCCTGAAGCAGGCGGGCGAATCGAACCCCAACTCGGGAAGCAACGTGTACGGCGGCAGCATCGGAGGCCCGATCGTCAGGAACAAGGCGTTCTTCTTCTTCAACTACGAAGGGACGAACGCCAGCGAGGCGGCGAACCTCAACTTCCCCGCGCAGGCCGCGCCGCTCGCCGTCTCCTATTCGACGACGACGAAGTTCTCGGGGCCCAATACGTTCCTGCGGCTCGACTATCACCTGAGCGGAAACAACCAGGTCAGCTTCCGCTGGACGCGCGAGAAGATCCTGACCGAGCGTGACACCATCGAAGACGACAAGGCGATCCTCGACGCCGCCCGCTACGAAAACGATGCGGGAGACCAGGTGTTCAGCGGCTCGCTGGCGTCGGTCCTGAACAACAAGACGACGAACGAGATCAAGATCGGGCACGTGCGCGAGAGCCTGCTGCAGGGACCGCGCCCGCTGTTCGACAGCAACTGGAGCTTCATCGGCTTCCACGGCCTCGAGCCGTTCGACGTCGGGTCGCAGAACACGCATCCCGATTACATCGCCGGGCCGCGCAACAACTACGCGCAGGACCTGATCCGCGACCTCACGTTCGACGACACGCTGACGTGGATCGCGGGCAGCCACAACCTGAAGGCCGGCGTCGCGTGGAGCCGCAACGGCGCGCTGCCGCAGGGGACCGCCGCGAACTTCATCGGCCTGTTCACGTTCCCGGGCAACGCCCCGTTCAACGCCGCGAACCCGCTGACCTATCCGTTCCGCTTCGGCGTCAGCATGGGCCAGTTCGAGTTCAAGCAGATCGACCACCGCGGCAGCGGCTTCCTCTCCGACAAATGGACGGTCGGCAAGAAGCTGACGCTCAACCTCGGAGCGCGTTACGACCGCCAGACGGCGACGCCGAAGACCAAGGACGCGATCGGACCGCGCCTGGGCGCGGCGTATGACGCGACGGGCGACGGCAAGACGGTCATCCGGGGCGGCGTCGGCAAGGTCTACCAGTATCAGCAACTGGCGATCCTGCAGACGCTGTTGCAGCGCGCCGTGATCGCGCCGACCCTCGCCTACGACACGACGCAGGTGACGTCGCCGCTCACCACGGGCACGTTCCCGGCGCGGGCCGGGGACGCCAATGCCACCGCGTGCCTCAATCCGGTCGCGAGTGCCACGGCGGGTGAAGCGGTGATCAGCCCGGCGTGCCGGGCGTTCCTCGTCGGGCTCCGCAGCCAGGTGCTGGCGGGCGGCGTGATCAACAACACCACGACCGGGCCGATCGTCGACGGCGATCGCCGCATGGGGTACACGTGGGCGTTCAGCACCGGCGTCAAGCGCGAGATCGCCAACAGCATGGCCGTCTCGATCGACTACGTCGGCAACCGGGGGCGCGACAACACGGCGGTCATCGACGTCAACGAGGGTCCTGTTGATGCGGCGGGCCGCGTGACGCGGCGCGGCGTGGCGGCGTTCGATCCGTCCGGCCTGCTGGTGCCGGCGGCTGGACGCGGCACGGTGTTCGCGCAGTTCAACCAGGAGCAGAATCGCGAGCTCGGCAGCGTGCTCAACTCCGACTTCAACTCGCTGGAGCTCGAGCTCGAGAAGCGGATGGCGAACCGCTGGTCGGGCCGCGTCAGCTACACCTTCGCGAAATGCCACGACGTCGCGAACATCGTCGTCGACAGCAATCCGCGGCTCGACTACGGGCGCTGTGACCGCGACAACACGCATGCGTTCGCGACGAGCGCGAACGTCGATCTCGGCCACGGCCTCGGCGCCGGGATGGTGTTCCGCACGTATTCGGGCTATCCGATCAACGAAACGACCGGCGTCGACAGCAACGGCGACGGCACGACGAACGACCGGCCGATCAAGGGCGTCAACGACCTCACGCTCCCGATCGTGTCGGCGCTCGACTCACGCGGCGTCGCGGTTCGCAACGGGATCGCCGGCGAGCGCAAGACGATCCTCGACAGCCGGTTCCAGTACGTGCAGCGGATGGGACGGTACCAGGCAGGCTTCTTCCTGGAGGTGTACAACCTGACCAACCATGCGAACTTCATGAATCCGACGGGTGCGCGCAACTCGGCGAATTTCCTGAAGGAGATCGTGACGGACAACCCGCGGACGGCGCAGCTCGGGTTCCGTCTGCTGTTCTGATGGGAGCGCCGGGTCCGAGGGACCCGGCCTACGTACGTGGGGCGGGTCCCGCCGAGCGCCGGTGCAAGGCGAAGGCGGACCCGCCAGTTACCCTCTCTTCTTTCTCTTTACGACCCTGCCCTTTTCCCCACCGGTGATCCCGAGCTGCACGCCTGCGCCAATCAGGCTGAGAATGAGCCACACGAACAGGACCCAGCGCTGACCGGGCGCCGGGTTCAGCGGATAGGCCACCCAGACGTCGCCGCTCGTCGCCGCCCGCAGCGCCGTGCGGTTGCCGACGAGCGCCATCGCGCCGACGAGCATCGTCCACGCGCCGCCGAAGGCGGTGCCGACGATGATGAAGTAGCGCTGGAGGTAGGTTGCCGAAATCGCCCCGGCGACCGCGAACAGGATGACCACGATCACGCTCGGGTCGCGGCCGCCGGTCGAGAACGCGATGTGCGCGACGGCCGCGCCAAGCGCGGCGCCCATCAGCGCGACGCCGACGAAATACGCGACCGTCAGGATGAAGGCACCCGCGAGGCCGCCCAGGAGCCAGGCGACCACCATCATCGACGTGTTGCTCACGCCGAATATGGAGCTGGCGAGCATGCCGCCGAAGATGAACCCGAAAATCGCCAGGACGGTGCGGAAGAGACGATAGCCGAAGAAGCAGGAGACGATGCCGCCGGCCAGCAGGAGGACTGCTGCCGGCAACTGATACGACGCGGGGAGCATGGGTGACCTGCGATCTTACACTTCGCGCCTTCCTTCCATCGCGCGCGTCATCGTCACTTCGTCGGCGTACTCGAGATCGGAGCCGACCGGAATGCCCATCGCGATGCGCGTGACGCGGACGCCGAGCGGCTTCAGCAGGCGCGCGAGATAGAGCGCGGTCGCTTCGCCTTCGACCGTCGGGTTGGTGGCGAGAATGACCTCCTCGACGCCGCCGTTGCCCACGCGCGACAGCAGCCCCTTGATCTTCAGGTCGTCCGGCCCCACGCCGTGGAGCGGCGAGAGAGCGCCCATGAGCACGTGATAGAGGCCGCGGAACTCGCGCGTCTTCTCGACGACCGAGACGTTCTGCGGCTCCTCGACGACGCAGATGACGCGCTGGTCGCGGGTCGCGCTGGTGCAGAAGCCACACGGATCGTGCTCGGTGATGTTGTTGCAGACCGTGCAGTAGGTGACGCGCTCCTTGACGTCGCGGATCGCGTCGCACAGCCGCTCGGCGTCGTCGCGCGGGTTCTTGAGAATGTGGAAGGCGAGGCGCTGGGCGCCCTTGGCGCCGATGCCGGGCAGCTTCTGCAGCTGCTCAACGAGCTGTGTCAGCGGATCGGGCAGCAATCAGAAGCCAGGAATCTTGAGGCCGCCCATCAGCCCCTGCATCTGCTGACCGAGCTGTTCGTCGACCTTGCGGTGCGCATCGTTGATCGCCGCGAGGAGCAGGTCCTGCAGCATCTCCACGTCGTCCCTGGAGACGACCTCGGGATCGATCTTGAT
>DASQAX010000003.1:0-7685 GCA_035635535.1 Vicinamibacterales bacterium
AGGCCGTCAACGGTGCGTTCGAACAGGGCGCGTGGTCGGCTGCGAGAAGCTTCACCGTGACGGGCGTGAGCGCATCGGCGCCAGGCACGCCATCACTAGGACCTCCGAAGGGTTACTCGACGTTCCACCCCTATGAAGTGATGACGTTCAACTGGAGCGCCGCGTCTGGTGCGGCCACCTACGTGTTCCAGGCCGCCACGGATCCGAGCTTCCCGGTGGCCACGCGCATTCAATTCGACAACATCCCGGACACGACGTACTCGTTTGCGATCGGCAACCCCGAGGGCAACTACTTCGCGCGCGTCTTCGCGGTGGACGCCGGCGGCGTCTTCAGCGCGCCGTCGAACGCCATCAACTTCTCGGTGTTCTTCAACAACCCGGTGCCGCCACCGCCGTCGCCGCTCTCGCCGGCCAGCGGCGCCACGCTGACGCTGCCCATTACGTTCACGTGGACCGACGTCCCCAATCCTCAGCCGAGCGGATACGACCTGGAGGTCGCGCGCGACAGCGGATTCCAGAATATCGAGGAGCGCGCCTACCAGCTGAACAATCCGACCCGCACCGTGCTGTCGCTCACACCGGGACAGAAGTTCTGGCGCGTCCATTCGGTGCAGGGCAACGCGTCACCGACGACCGCTGCCGTCACCGCGTGGTCGTCTACGCGCACGTTCACCGTGAGCTCCGCGCCGCCGACGCCGGTGTCCGTGTCGTTTACAAGCGATCCGCTGACGAGCGGCGATACCGTGTGGGTGCAGCTCCAGCTGACGGCCGCGCCCGCGGCGGCGACGGCCATCCCGCTCACGAGCTCGAACCAGAGCGCCGCGCCGGTGCCTGCGTCCGTCACGATGCCGGCCAACATCGCGTGGACGCAATTTCAAATGCAGGCCGGTCAAGTCACCGCGGATACGCCGGCGACGATTACCGCGACGCTCAACGGCAAATCGGCGTCAGGATCGCTCACCATCGCGCCGGCGGCGCTGAAGTCGCTGTCGATTTCGCCGAGCACGATCAGCGGCGGCGCACAGCCGGGCGCCATCGTCATGCTGACAGGTCAGGCACCTCCTGGCGGTGCGGTCGTCTCGCTGTCGAGCGACTCTCCAGCGGTAAGCCCGCCGCCGTCGGTGTTCGTGAACGCGGGAAGCTTCTCGACGTCGTTTGCGCTGCAAACGAGCAGCGTGACCCAGAACACGACGGCGACGGTCACCGCATCGTGGAACGGCAAGAACGCCCAGGCGCAGGTGACGTTGTTGCCGCAGCCGCAACCGGCATCGCTGACGCTCGATCCGACGACGACCGTCGGCACGGGCGGCAGTTCGTTTGGCCGCGTGACCATTGCATCGGCGCAGTCAACGGACACGACCTTCCAGTTGACGAGCAGTCATCCGTCGATCGCGAGCGTGCCGGGCAGCATGATCGTGCCGGCCGGTGTCACCGCCGGCGGCTTCAACGTCTTCACGACGCAGGTCACCACTCAGACGATCGTGACGATCTCGGTGACGGGCGGTGGCGTGACCAAATCGGCCACGCTCACCGTCAACCCCGATCAGGCCCCGCCGCCTCCGCCTCCACCCCCGTCGGCGGCCACGCTCACGGTGACCGCCAGCGGGCGGAACGGCGAGCGCGTCACATCGAGCCCGACGGGCATCGACGTCGCCGTCGGCAGCAGCGGATCGGCGTCCTTCTCCGCGGGGACGTCGATCAGGCTGTCTGTCACCAACGGTCGCAGCGCGATCTGGTCCGGTGCGTGTTCGAGCGGCGGCAGGAGGAGGTCGAGCTGTACGTTCACGATCAACGGCAACGCGTCCGTGACGGCGAACGTGCAGTGAGGTGTGTGCGACGACGGCGGCGCATGAGGCTCGCCGTCGTCGCCCGTATTTACGGTTTCTTCGAGTATTTGTAGTTGCCCGAGATGTGCATCTCGAGGAGATCCGCAGTCACGCCCTGGTTGTTGGGCAGGAACGTGATTGACCATCCAAAGAAGCCGGCGAACCTGGTTTGCGTCTGCGGAGAGAGCCGCACTTTTCCCCTGTTGCTCAATTCCCCGAACAGCGCTCCATCAGACACTGTCACCTGAATCGTTCTCGGGTGAGGTCCGGGTCCCCAGAGATCCTGTTCCACATACGTGCCCGCATAACTCGCCAGCACGCCGGGCGCGACCTTGACCTCGGAGCTCTTCTCGTCCGACGCCTTGCCCGTCCAATGTTCGAGGCTCTTCTCGGCGCCTTCGTTGCAGACGGCTTCGATCAGCTCGGTGTCCGGCTCCAGCTCCGCCTTGAGTGCGACCTTGATTGGCCGCGCGTACACGGTGGGGTCGGTGAAGGTGACCTCGACATCCATGTGGCCGACGTCGCGCCGGCGGTAGCGCTCCGTCATCCGCAGCGCTTCGGTGTGCGGATGGCCGACAGCATCCAGCCACGTCTCGTCGTTGAAGCCGGCGCTGTCGACGACGAGCGTGTCGGCGTCCCAGTGGCCGACGGAATATCCCATCCAGCTCGGATTCGGCTCGCTCTCGAGCGGCCGCCCGTCCATGAAGATCTGGCGGTAGACGAGCCCTTCGTCGAGCATCAGGATGACACCGGGCGTCTGGATGATCTTGAAGAGCCGCTCGCTGGTCGCGTAGCTCGGACCCCACGGCAGGCAGCGCACCGACATGTGACCCTTGCCCAGGTCTTCCATCCGCTGCTGGACCAGTTCCCGTGCCCACGGCTGGATCTCTTCGGGCTTGAGGTCCGCCGCGATGTTCCGGCGATAGGTGGGTGAAATCCGCTGCCACACGCCGTTGAGATCGACCTTGCCGTCGCGCGTCCGCTGCACGGGCTTGTTGGCATCGAATTCGGCTGAAAAGGCGTGATGGGCGAGGGCGGGTCTTACGACGAGAAGCAAACCCGCCGTACCGAGGATGACAGCGAGTGAGGCCTTCATGGTCGGACCTCCATGTGAAGAGCAGACGAGGTCAACCGGGTGGTGCGTGATTCTCCCGTTGTTGCCGCAGCGCGTCAAGCGGCGGTCAATGCGTCATCACGTAGACCAGCACGTTCATCGCGACCTGGTAGCCCTCCACCGAGAACCGGTAGAAGTACCGCGGATCTTCGCCTTCGCGCTCCCACGAATCGCTCACGTCGGTGTTGTGCGTCATGAACACCATCAGGCGTCCCGTGCGGTCCGACACCCCGCGCGCGTGCACCTGCGCACTGTCGGCGCCGCGCTCCGAGGTGCCGCCGCCGCTGCCGCGCCAGTAGCCGATGCCGGGAATCTGTGGAATCCCGCGGAGCTCGAACATCGTGTGGAAGATCGGGTGATCCGCCGGCAGATCGACGATCGGAAAGTCGGCGGCGGGAAAGACCTTCCGAATCTGGGTCGCCCAGGTGTCCCACGCGTACGAGCCCCAGAAATCGTCGACCCAGAGAAAGCCGCCCTTGAGCAGGTACGCCCGGAGCCGCGTCGCATCCTCGTCGTTGAAGAGGAGCCGGCCGACCTCCTGCATCATGATGAACGGACACTGGAACAGCTCGTCGCCGGTCAACTGCACGATGAGGTGCTGCGGGTTGCCGCCCGGGTCGAAGCCGACGCGCATCTTCGTCAGCTCGGCGAGCCGGACGGAGAGATCGATGTCGGCGAGCGGGTAGTCCGTCAGCCAGCTGCCGCCGTCGCCGCCCGGGTTCATCCGGTAGACGCCGCGGCAGTAGTGGAACCGTCCGTCGAAGCTGTCCGGGCGCGCGGCGTGCGCCGCGATGCTGCTGTTGCCGCCGCGCCCGAACTGGGCCGCCGCGCCGGTAGCGACGAGCAGCGCCAGCGCCGCGAGCATCACGGCCGGAAGCCCCCGCCCCGAGCGAGCGGAGCGAGTCGAGGGGTTCATGACGCGCAGTGTATCCCCGTTCGCGGCGGAGACGACCCCCTGCTCGGCCGTGACGAGCGGCCGCGTGTTGGGAGATACTTACCCGCCATGAGCACCGCGACCAATCCCGTCACGCCGGGTGTCGAGGCCGGCACGCCGCTCCGCTCCTACCGTCAGATGCTGGCCATCCGCCTGTTCGAGGAGCGGGTGAACGACCTCTATACGCGCGCGCTCATGCCGGGCCTGGCGCACCTGTACATCGGGGAGGAAGCGGTGGCCGTCGGCATCTGCGAGGCGCTGCGCGCCGACGACTACATCACGAGCACGCACCGCGGCCACGGGCATTGCCTGGCCAAGGGCGCGGCGCCGCACCTCATGTTCGCGGAGCTGCTGGGGAAAGAAGCCGGCTACTGCAAGGGCAAGGGCGGCTCGATGCACATCGCGGACCCGGCCACCGGCAACCTCGGCGCGAACGCGATCGTCGGCGGCGGCGCGGCGCTGGCGACGGGCGCCGCGTTTGCGTCGAAGTTGCTCGGCCAGAACCGCGTGGCGGTCTGCTTCTTCGGCGAGGGGGCGCTCGGGCAGGGCGTGCTGTACGAGTCGATGAACCTCGCCCAGCTCTGGACGCTGCCGGTGATCTACGCCTGCGAGAACAACATGTACAACGAGTACACGCATTACTCGGAGACGACCGCCGGCGACGTGCTGGCGCGCCCGGCGGCGTTCGGCCTCGCGGCGGAAGCCGTCGACGGCCAGGACGTTCGAGCGGTCCACGCCGCGGCCTCGAAGATGGTGGAGCGCGCGCGCCGCGGCGAGGGCCCCGGGTTCCTGCTGCTGAACACCTACCGCTTTCGCGGCCATCACGTCGGCGACATCGCCCGCGACTACTACCGACCGAAGCACGAAGAGCAGCGCTGGATGTCGGAGCGCGATCCGGTCGCGCTGCACGCCGCGTGGCTCGTATCGGAAGGTCTCGCCGACCAGGCGATGCTCGATCGGATTCACGGCGAAGTGGCCGCCGAGATGGACGCCGCCGTCGAGTTCGCCCGGAACGCGCCGTATCCCGATCCCAGACGAGTGGACGAGGACCTCTATGCCTGACACCGTGGTCACCGCGCACAGGCCGGCACCTGCTGGTTCCGGCCTTCGTGAGCTCACCTTCGCCGAAGCCATCCGCGAGGCGCTCGCGGAGGAGATGCGGCGCGACCCGACGGTCGTGCTGCTTGGCGAGGACGTCGCCGAGGCCGGCACGCCCTTCAAGGTCGTGAAAGGGCTGGTGGAGGAGTTCGGCAAGGAGCGGGTCGTCGACACGCCGATCTCGGAGGCCGGGTTCACCGGCCTGGCCGTCGGCGCCGCCATGGCCGGCCTGCGTCCGGTCGTGGACATCATGTTCGGCGACTTCATGGCACTCGTGATGGACCAGGTCGTGAACCAGGCCGCGAAGATCCATTACATGTCGGGTGGCCTGTGGAAGGTGCCGATGGTCGTCCGCGCCACGATGGGCGCCACGCGGCGCTCGGCCGCGCAGCACTCGCAATCGCTGCACGCGTGGCCAAGCCACATACCCGGCCTGAAGGTCGCCATCCCCTCGACGCCGTACGACGCGAAGGGGCTCATCAAGGCGGCCATCCGCGACGACAACCCGGTCGTCGTCTTCGAGGACAAGATCTCGTACGCCAAGGTCAAGGGGCTCGTGCCCGTCGAGGAGTACGTCATCCCGCTCGGCGTGGCCGACATCAAGCGCGAAGGGCGCGACATCTCGATCGTCGCGACGAGCAGCATGGTGCAGGTTGCGCTCGGCGCCGCGACGATGCTCGAGGAGGTCGGCATCGACGCGGAGGTCGTCGATCCGCGGACGACGTGGCCGCTCGACGAGAAGACGCTGATCGACTCCGTT
Source organism: Vicinamibacterales bacterium (assembly GCA_035635535.1). Taxonomy (GTDB): domain Bacteria; phylum Acidobacteriota; class Vicinamibacteria; order Vicinamibacterales; family UBA2999; genus Gp6-AA40. The sequence goes on from DASQAX010000003.1 coordinate 5,733, forward strand.
CGCAAGACCTCGCGCTGCATCGTCGTCGACGAGGGGTACTACCGGTACGGCGTCACGGGGGAGATCGCGTCGGTGATCGCGGAAGGGGCGTTCTACGACCTCGACGGTCCGGTCCGGCGGATTGGCGCGCGGCACGTGCCGGTCCCGTTCTCGCCGCCGCTCGAGGATGCGACCGTGCCGACCGAACGCGACGTCTTCGAGATGGCGCGGCAGATGTGCAACAAGTAGAGGCGGACCTTCAGGTCCGCCTGATGAGGGACCGATGGCACTGAAAACCTACGGCACGATGGGCGTCGACTGGGAGGAGCGGGTCGACTACGCCCGGCTGCGGCGCGAGCGGCTCGCGCGCATCAAGGGGCTGCTGGACAAGTCCTCGATGGGCGCGCTGCTCTGCTTCGACATGAACAACGTGCGCTACATCACCTCGACCCACATCGGCACGTGGGCGCAGGACAAGAACAGCCGGTTCACGCTGCTGCCGCAGAAGGACGAGCCGATTCTCTGGGATTTCGGCTCCGCGGCCCGTCACCACCAGCTGCATTGCCCGTGGCTCGGCGAGCGCTCGCGCGCCGGCATCCCGTCGATGCGCGGCGCGATGACGCCCGAGATGGGACGCGCCGAGGACGTCGCGAAGAAGATTCGCGTGGAGCTGGAGAAGCGCGGCCTCCACAAGGAGCCGCTCGGCGTCGACATCGTCGAGCCGGAAGTGATGTTCGCACTCCAGCGCGAGGGCCTCACGGTCGTCGACGGTCAGGCGCTGATGTGCGAGGCGCGGGAGATCAAGACGGAAGACGAAATCACGCTGCTCAACATGGCGGCGATGATGGTCGACGCCGCGTACTACGACCTGTACAAGGCGATGAAGCCGGGAATGCGGGAGAACGAGGCGGTCGCGCTCGTGGCGGAGCGGCTGTACAACATGGGATCCGAGTACGTGGAGGGCGTCAACGCGATTTCCGGCGAGCGCTGCAGCCCCCATCCGCACCTGTTCTCCGATCGCGCGCTCCGGCCCGGCGACCCCGTGTACTACGACGTCCTCCATTCGTACATGGGCTATCGCACGTGCTACTACCGCACGTTCGCCGTCGGCTCCGCGTCGCGCGCGCTGGTCGACGCATACAAGCGGTGCCGCGACTACCTGGATGCCTCGATCGAGCTCATTCGGCCGGGCCGGACGACGGCGGAGGTCGCCTCGGTATGGCCGAAGGCGCAGGAATTCGGGTTCCCGAACGAAGAGGCCGCCTTTGCGCTGCAGATGGGGCACGGCATCGGGCTGGCCATCTGGGAACGGCCGATGATCAGCCGTCTCGTGTCGCTCGAGCATCCGCACGAAATCAAGCCCGGGATGGTCTTCGCGCTGGAAACGTTCTGGCCGTCGACCGATGGCTGGAGCGCCGCGCGGATCGAAGAGGAAATCGTGGTCACGAAAACGGGCCACGAGGTGATCACGCGGTTCCCGGCGGAGGAGCTGCTGGTGGCCGGGGCGCCGTTCGTCACGGTTGGAGGCACGCTGCCGATCGTGCGCGAGACGGAAGCGCCGCGGAACCCCGAGGTCGTCGAGATGATTGCGAGGGCCGCGCGCGGCGAGGCCGAGCACGAGAAGGTCGGCGCGACACGCTGATGGCGGTCAGCGTCGTGATGCCCGCGCTCGAGATGGCGCAGGAAACCGGCAAGCTCGTCTCGTGGCTGAAGCAGGAAGGCGAGCGGGTCCGCAAGGGCGAGATGCTGCTCGAGGTGGAGACCGACAAGGCCGTGGTCGAAGTCGAAGCGGCTGCGGACGGTATTCTCGCGGGCGTTGCGGCGAGACCGGGCGACGTGGTGCAGGTCGGCCACACGATCGCCTGGCTGCTGCAGCCGGGAGAATCGCTGCCGGCGGCCACCGCGGTGCCCGATGCGCCGGCGGGCGTGCGAGCTCGCACGGCCGCGGCAGCCGCAGCGGCACCGCCAGTCAGC
>DASQAX010000004.1:0-7924 GCA_035635535.1 Vicinamibacterales bacterium
TCATCGTGCTGCTCGGGTGGCCCTCGACGACCTACCTGTTCTACCAGCTTCGCCACCGGCCGATTCCCACCGGCCGCCTGCTGATGATGGGCGTGTCGTTCATCGCGGCGGTCGCTGTCAGCATCGCGGTATGGCTGCACGGCATGCGATCGGGCGTGCGGGCTCTCGATGCGATGAGCAATTAGGGTTCTGACAACCCCTCAGCAGCTACCGCCGCTCCCAACAACCCCGCATCGGGATTGACGATCACCTGCACCGGCATCGCCGACACGAGCGCATCCATCGGCGGCTTCGCGCGGAATGCCTTCATGAAGCGGCCGTTCTGGAGCGCGGGCAGGATCTTCGGCGCGATGCCGCCTCCGACGAACAGGCCGGCGGTTGCGACCCCGCGCAGGCCCAGGTTTCCCGCTTCCGCGCCGTAGGCGTCCACGAACAGCTCGAGCGCCTCGACGCACCGCGGGCACCGGTGCGTCAGCGCGGCCTCGGAGATGGCAGGCGGTTGATCCGCTGGTGCAAGCCCCTGCGTCGCGGCGCACTCGTGCCCGACATGGGTGAACCGGTGAATGTTCACCAGTCCAGGCCCGCTGATGACCTGCTCGACCTCGGCACGGCCGTATCGTTCGCGCAGCATGCGCGTGAGGCCGAACTCGCGATCCGTTCGCGGCGCAAAGTCGGCGTGGCCGCCTTCGGAGGCGACCGGCAGCAGGCGGCCGTGGATGAAGTGGAGGTAGGCCTGTCCGAGGCCCGTCCCCGCGGCGATCACGGCGGCGTTGCCCGGCCTGCGCTCGCCGCGCTGCAGCATGACGATCTCATCCGTCTCGAGCACGTCCACGCTGTACGCCATCGCCTCCAGGTCGTTGAGCAGCGCGATGCGCGGGGTCTCGAGCCGTCCCGACAGCTCCGCGACCGAGACGCTCCACCCGACGTTGGTCAGTGAGGCCCGCTGATCGACGATCGGACCAGCGACGCCGACGGCCGCGGCGTCCACGGCGAAGCCGCGGCCCACGTCGCCCGCGAACGCGTCGAGGATCGCGGTGAAGCTGGTGAACTCCTGCGTCGGGTAGGCGCGCGAGATGACGTGCTGCGGGCGCCGCTCGCCGCGTTCGAAGAGACCGAGCAACGTCTTGGTCCCTCCAAGGTCGCCGGCGAGGATCATGAGTGGATTATAGTGGCGGTGGTGATCTCGGACTCGGCCAGCATCTCGAGGCGTCAGCTGATCGAGCGCTACAAGCATGTGCGCGACGATCATCTCCGCTACATGCAGAAGTGGGGGCTCATCCGGCCGTCGCATCGCGACAACGGCGACACGCTGTTCTCGTTCGCCGACGTCGCGATCGTGCGCCAGGCAGACGAGGCGCTCGGGGGTGGCGCGAACTTCCGCGCGGTGCTCCGGAACCTGCTCGCGTCGCGCGAGGGCCAGCTGGCATTCGACTTCCGCATCGAGGCGCAGCACGCCAAGGTGCTGCAGCTCAAGCGGCGCGAGCCGCCGCCGATGGCGGCGCTCATGGACGCGCCGCGGCCCGTTGACGAGTCGTCCGCCGATCAGTACTTCCTCGCCGCGTCGATCCTCGACGACGGCGATCCCGAAAACTTCGACGAGGCATCGAACGCGTATCGGCGAGCGCTCGAGATCGATCCGTACCTGGTGCCGGCGCTGATCAACCTCGCGAACATCCACTACTCGCGCGATGCGATTGCCGAGGCGCAGGCGCTCTACGAGCGCGCGATCGCGCTCGAGCCCGAGATCTTCGAGGCGCACTTCAACCTCGGCAACATCTTCCACGACCTCGGACGCTACCGCGAGGCGCAGGCGTGCTATCGCGATTCGCTGCGGCTGAACCCGGCGTACGCCGACGCGCACTTCTACCTGGCGGTCACGCTCGAGAAGAACCGCCAGTCACACGACGCGCGCGCGCACTGGAAGGCGTACCAGCAGCTTGCGCCTAACGGGGAGTGGGTCGAGCTGGCGAGGGAGTTCTCGGACTAATAGCTGTAATCGTCGGCCGGATTCCGCTTCTTCGGCGCCCGTCGCAGCTTGTAGTGCGGGCACTCGGGGCACCACGCGTCCGGATCGAACCCCTGCGTGCCGGCGTACGGCTTCACCTCGCGGTGCGTGCAGAACTCCTGGTTCCCGTTCTCGGCCGGCTGCATCCAGCGGCACGAACGGAAACGGACGAACGCGGCCGATTCGGGGCGGTCGGAGGTCACCGGGCCGTCGCCCGCTTTGACGACGGGAACCTCGGTCTGGACGGATTCCACGGATGCCGCGGCCCGATCGTCTGCGGCCCCGCGCAGGAGCGTGTTGTTATTGAAGTTGGACGCCAACGGCTTTCTCCAGCGCGCGAAGCGCGCGCAATTCTTCTGGGGCGGCCAGCGTCAGCGCGCTCCCGGTTGACTCGGCGCGGCCCGTCCGGCCGACGCGGTGCACGTAGGCTTCGGGCGTATCGGGCACCTCGAAGTTCACCACGTGCGCGATGCCATCGATGTCGAGGCCGCGGGCCGCGACGTCGGTGGCGACCAGCACCGGGTAGGTGCCGGTCCTGAACCCTTCGACAGCTGCCATGCGCTGCTGCTGCGTGCGATCCGCGTGCAGCGCCACGGTGCGGACGCCCATCGCGCCCAGCCGCGACGCGAGGCGATCCGCGCCGACCTTCGTCCGGCAGAACACGAGCACCGGGCCGGTCGCTTCCTCGCGCAGCCACTTCGCCAGCCACTGCACCTTCTCGCCTGCCGGCAGCGTCTTCACCGCGTGCGTGATGGTCTGCGCGGGGCCGCCGCGGCGCCCGACCTGCACGTACTTCGGATGGTGCAGGAACTCCTTCGTCAGCTTCAGCACTTCCGCGGGCATCGTCGCCGAGAAGAGCAGCGTCTGGCGGACGGCCGGGAGCGCGGCGAGAATGCGCTGCACGTCGGGCCAGAAGCCCATGTCGAGCATCCTGTCGGCTTCGTCGAGCACGAGCACTTCGAGGCCAGCGAAGCTCACCGAGGCGTGCCGCATGTGATCCATCAGCCGGCCCGGCGTCGCGACGACGATGTCGACGTTCGCCTTGAGCGCCTGTTCCTGCTGTGTCATCGGCACGCCGCCGAAGACGGCGATGCTGGAAATCTTGGTGTGATAGGTGAGTCCCTGCACCTGGTCTTCGATCTGCACGGCGAGCTCGCGCGTCGGCGCAAGAATCAGCGCGCGGGTGGCTGGAGTTCTTGTCGGCCCCTCCCGCAGAAATCTTTGGAGGATCGGCACGAGAAACGCCGCGGTCTTGCCGGTGCCGGTCTCCGCGCACGCGATGACGTCGTCGCCGGCGAGCGCGAGCGGAATCACGCCGCTCTGCACCGGGCGCGTCTCGGGCCAGCCGAGGTCCTTGATGCCGTGCAGCAGCCGCGCGTCGAGCTTCAGGCTGGTGAACGGGATGGGCGCAGGGTCGAACGTCTCCTGTTCGTACGCAATGGTCGGCGGCTCCGGCTTGATGTGAACTGGCTTGTGATGGCCAGCGCCTCCGCGGCGCCGCGATCCCGTGGAGCCGCCGCTGCGGCCGCTGCGACGTTTCGGTGATGGTGCGTTGGTATGAAGTGTCACCAGGTAACTATCGGGCTCGGAACGTGATGATGCCGCGAACCGGGTCGTAGGGCGAGACGCCGACCGTCACGCGGTCACCGGGCACGACCTTGATACGGAAGCGCCGCATCCGGCCGCTCAATTGGGCGAGCACTTCATGACCGGCGTCACACTGCACTCGATATAACCCGCCGGAATGCACCGCCACCACGGTTCCCTGCATGTCGATCAAATCGTCCTTGCTCAATAGCTCATCCTTTCAGTAAATCTAGCAACGAGTGTGCCATATCATAGGCGATGGTGCAATGGTTCTAGGAACATTTTTATTTACAACGACTTAACGCGACGCTCCACCTCGGTCGCGAGCGCCGCGTAATCCTCGCCGTGCAGGCGCACTGGGGATCCGAACGCCACTCGCACCGGCCCGGGAGTGGCCATTTTGGCCTTGGGATGGAGCACGCGGTCGACGCCGTCAAGGCGCACGGGCACGACCGCGACGTCGAGACGCGAGGCCATCATGCCGATTCCGCCGCGGAACGGCTTGATGTCGCCGGTGGCGGATCGCTCGCCCTCGGGAAAGATCAGGATCGACCAGCCGCTGCCGAGGAGCTCTCCGGCGTAGGTGAGCGTCTGCCGCGCGCCCGCCTCGCGCTGCGGCAGCGGAAACGCGTTGAAGTAGAACGCCGCCAGGTAGTAGTTCACCGAGTTGGTGAACCGCTGCTTCCACGTGTGCCCCTCGGGAAAGAAATGCGCCTTGAAGAATTCCTTTGCCATCGCCGGCGCGACGCGCGCGCGGACGCGGGCCGGCAGCGCGGCGAGGATCACCGGCACGTCCATGTGGCTTTGATGGTTGGCGGCGAAGATCACCGGTCCGTCGAGCGCCCGGAGATGCTCCCGTCCCTCGATCCGCGCCCAGGCGAACGCGCGAGCGAGCGGCAGGATCCAGGTCGCCTGCGACAGCCGCCGGATGATGCGGACCGGCCACGCGCGGTTCCACGACGGGAAGTCGACCGGCTCGGCGACGTCCTCGACGCCAGTGGGGTGCGCGACAAGCTCCTTCAGCTCCGCGACGCTTGCCGCCTGCGAGAAGCGCCCTTCGTCCAACCGCGTCTGGAAGCGATCTTCGAGCGCGATCATCAGCTCGACCCGCTCGAGCGAGCTGAGGCCGAGCTCCTCGAGCGTGGTGGCGCCGCTGATGTCGCGCCCGTGCGCGAAGCGCGCGATGAGCGATTCGAGGGTGTCGCCGGGGCCGGCCGCGACGGGCGCTTCGCCCGATCGCACCCAGTCGCGCAGGGCGCTGCGCTTCAGCTTGCGCGTCCCCTCGGTGCGCGGCAGCTCTCCGGCCGTCCAGACCGACGCCGCGCGAATGCGCTGGTGATCCTGCAGGCGGCTGTTGGCGGTGCGCACGATCGCATCCTTGTCCGCGCCGGGGTCGAGCACCATCACCGCGTGGACGCGTTCGTCGCTGCCGTGCGCGACGCCGACCACCGCCGATTCGCGGACGCCCGGCATCTCGTCGAGCACGCGCTCGACGTCCTCGGGAAAGACGTTCAGCCCCTCGGGCGTCACGATCATTTCCTTCTTGCGCCCCTTGATGAACACGCGGCCCTGGTCGTCGCGCTCGCCGATGTCGCCGGTGTGGAACCAGCCGTCGGCGTCGAAGACCGTGGAGGGATCTTCGTAGTAGCCGCTCGTGACGTTCTCGCCGCGAACCAGAATCTCGCCGTCGTCGGCGATGCGGACCTCGACGCCCTGGATGGGCGTACCGACCGAGCCCTTGCTCGTCTTGAACGGGTGATTGAGCGTGACGATCGGTGCGGTTTCGGTCAGGCCGTACCCCTGGACGACCGCGAACCCCATGCGCCGCCAGAATTCCTCGAGGTCGGGCGGCAGCGGCGCGGCGCCGACGACAAACGCCCAGAACTTGAGGCCGAACGCGGAGTGCACGCGCCGGTAGCGCCACCAGCGCCCGGGAATCGAGATGCCGGCCGGCGGCGCCTCCTTCGATTCGGGCCACGCGCGCGTCGCGTGCTCGCGCAGCACGTCGAGCATCTTCGGCACGCAGACGAGGACCGAGATGCGGCGTGCCTTGATCAGCCTCAGGATGTCGTGCGGGTTGAAGCTGCGCGTGAAGATGACCGTTCCATGCAGCATCGGCGGCACGTTGGTCGCCATCGACTGCCCGAACATGTGGCTGAGGGGGAGCAGGTTCAGAAAGCGCAGCGGACGAAACGGGCGCGCGTACGTGCGGTACTTCACCACCTCGCGCTCGACGGGCACGATGTTGGCGAGCACGTTTCGGTGCCGGATGACGACGCCCTTCGGCTCCGCGGTCGCGCCGGACGTGAAGATGATCTGCGTGATGTCGTCGCGCGAGACGTCGACGGCCGGCATCGGTCCGTCGGCGCGCCAGTCGAGGTCCGCGAAGCGCCACGTTTGCGCGATCTTTTCCGCGTTGACGTCGTCGCCGACGAGCACGACGCGCGCGTCCACCAGGCCGCGGACCTTCAGCACGAAGTCGGGCGACGAGCGGTAATCGATGGGAACGACGATGACGCCGGCGATGACGCAGCCCCAGTAGCACGCGATCCATTCGGGCCGGTTCTCGCCCCAGAACACGACCTTGTCGCCCTTCGAGAGTCCCGCCCCGGCGAGCCGTGCCGCAAATCCACGCGCGGCGCGACCGGTCTCCTCGTAGCTCTGTCCGCGCCGCCGGTACCCGTCGTCGTAGACGAGGAACTCGCCGCCACTGGCGATCAGGTCCCGGAAGAAGTCGACGAGCGTCTCGCGGCGCACGATCGAATTATGATGGCTTCAGGCTTCGGACTTCAGGCTTCATGTCCACCCCGGCCGCCCTCGCGCTCGGCGCCTTGTTCGACAGCGTGCTCCAGGCCGCGCTCCGGCAGTTCTTCCGCCGCGCGGTGCTCGAGATCGAGCCGGGGAAGTCGCCGCGTACCGATCGTCCTCCCGAGATCGAGGCGATCGTCGATCCGTCGACGCTGTGCATTTCATGGGCGGGGACGACCTACATGCTCCGGATGCCGGGGCGCGTGACGTTCACGTCGCACCAGGTGCGGATGGCGCGCGCGATCGTGGCGGTCGTCGGGGCGCGCTACCGCGCGGTCCTCAACCCCGAGCTGCTGACCGAACGCGGCGAGCTGTTCCGCGGGCCCATCGAGGACCGCTACGTCGGCGCCTTCTTCGACGAGCGGCCGTATGCCGCGCACGGCAGCGAGACCGGCGTCGATCGGAGTGCGTCGATCATCGAGATGCTTCGCGTCGCCGCGCTGTCCACCTACGAAAACCGGCCGATCTCGACCGGCGTCCTGCTCCTCGGCGGCGCGCACGACCCGTGCCGGCCCGAGCTGAAGCCGTCCATGGCGCGCGCGTCGCACATGACGGCGCTGTCGTCGATCAAGAGCTTCTACCGCCTCGCCGACGGTGTCCGCACCGTGTTCCTCGCGGACGTCGACGGGCGGCTGCTCGACATCATCGACATCGATCGGTGGAGCCGCCAGCTCTGTCCGGATGCGATTCTCGACGTGCCCGGCGCGCAGGTGTACCAGGCCCACGCGCGCGCGACGCTCGAGCAGCGCGCGGTCTGCGTGGTGCTGAGCCCGTCGCGCGAGATCAAGGTGTTCGCGGAGGGCGCGGAGGTCTTCGCGTTCCACGGCGCGGCCTGGCACCTGCTCGACCTCAAGGCGAAGTACGAGGTCTGGGCCGATGCGGTCGGCAACCCGCTGCTCGCGCTGCGGCTCTTCCAGACGGCGCTCGACCTGGCCGACGCGCGCGAGGGCGCGCTCTTCGCCGTGCTGCGCGACCAGGCGGACGCCGTGCCGCGTCTCGTCGCGCCCGCGGATCGACTGGACCTCTGCGACCGTTCGGAGATGCCGGGGTCCGGCACCATCTCGCGGCGCGAGATCCTGCACATGCTCGAGGGGCGCACCGCGACCGATCTCGACCCGAGCGTGCTCTTCACGCTGGCGTCGCTCGACGGCGCGATCGTGGTGGACGGCGACGGCAACCTGCTCGCCGCCGGCGCCATCCTGCGGCATCCGCCGGTGGAGGAACCGGAGCCGGGAGGCATCATCGAGGGGGCACGCACGACGGCGGCGATGACGGCGAGCAAGTTCGGTCCGGTGCTGAAGGTGAGCGAGGACGGCGAGATCACCTTCTACGATCGCGAGCGGGTGTGGGACATATAGCTGGCGGCTGGCAGCGGGCAGTGGGCAGTGGGCAGTGGGCAGTGGGCAGAAGGTAGCAGGTATGAGGCATCAGGGCGAATGAATGGACTTTGACTTCAGCGCCCGCACAAAGGAATACCTCGCCAAGCTCCAGACGTTCATCGACGCGCACGTGGTGCCGAACGAA
>DASQAX010000005.1:0-2904 GCA_035635535.1 Vicinamibacterales bacterium
CCCGCAAGCTGCGTGAGCGCCTCGATCGTCAGGACCGCGGGCATCACGGGCGAGCCGGGAAAATGTCCGGGGAAAAAATCTTCGTTGATCGTGAGGTTCTTGAACGCCGTGAGCCGGCCGCCCGGCTCGTGCTCCCCGACCGCGTCGATCAGCAATGACGGGTAACGGTAATGAACGCGGTCGAGGAGCGACGGGAGATCGAACGACACCTACCTACTTTTTCGGCGCCGGCGCGGGGGCCGCGGGCCGGGGCGCCGCCGGGGCCGGCAGCCTCGGAGCGGCCGCGGCGGGAGCCGCCGGTCGCGGAGCCGCGGCCGCGGCCGCCGCCGGGGCGGGGTTCGCCGCGTCGAAGCGCCGGATGACTTCCGTCGTCAGGTCGAGACCGGGATCCGCGATCAGCACGCCGGCGTCGGTCGCGCTGAAGAGGATCTCGAGCTTCTTCTCGTTGAAGACGGCCTGGACGATCGGCCCGAGCTTCTGCTGGAACTCGAGCTGCAGCTCGTTCTGGAGCTCCTGCACGTCCTTCTGCGCGTCGTCGGTGAAGCGCTGGATGTCGGTCTGCTGGCGGTCGATGTCCTTCTCCAGCTGCCCGCGCGCGTTGTCGCTGAGCACGCTGGCGCCGGAGTCGAGCTTCTGTTGCGACGCCTGCAGCGCCGAGTTCTTCGCGTTCAGCTCGGTGACCTTCTGGTTGTTGAGGGCCTGTACGCGCGAGCTGAGCACCTTGCCCTGCTGCGACTCCGCGGCAATGCGCTGGATGTTGACGAACGCGTACTTCGCGCCGGCGGGAAACGGCGCTTCGGGCGCGGGCGCTGCCTGGGCCGCGGGCGGCGGCGCCGGCGCCGCTGCCGGTGCCTGGGCGAAGGTTGGAGCGGCAGCCAGCATGAGGCTGAGGGCCGCGGCAACGACAAAAGCTCTCATTACAGTCAATCCTTTCCTGTCGAACGGAACAGGCGATTTTAACATGCCGGGTTCGCGACTGGCGGGTCCGCGCCCACCGTACGTGGGCCGGGTCCCGCCGTGCCACCGGTGCCGCGGCGCGGCGGACCCGGCGACCTCGGGCGCAACCGACCCGGCATCAAAAGTGATCGATTAACAGCTCGTAATTCGCCGAACCGGGGACGAAGCCGACGTCGTAGACCCGAACGCAGAGGTTGCCTGCCGCCGTGGCCCGGCCGCTGATGCTCGAGCCCTGCGACACGTTGTCGTTGGCAATCACGATGGCGCAGCTGGTGCCGTTCCAGGTTCCGAGGCTGACGCCGAGCGCCACCGTGTTATCGGGCTGCGCGGCGTCGGTGCTCCGAATGAGAAAGACCGACACGTCGCCCGCATCGCCCACGACGAACGGATGCGTATACGCAGAATTCTTCGTGAGCGTCCCCGAGAACGTCTCGGTCTGCACCGTCGGAGGCGTTGTCGGCCCGGTCGGAAGAAAGGGGTCCTTCTGGCCGCACCCGGCCCCCAGTCCCGCCACGGCAGCCAGCAGCAGCACACGGCCGAAAAGTCGTCGCATCGAGAAGGCGCTCCTAGAAGGTGGAACCAACGGCGAACTTGAACGTGAAGGCCTTCGCCGGCAGCAGCGTGTTGTTCAGCACGCCGCCGCGCTGCGGGTTGGACGCGAAGATCAGCCGGAACGGCACGTTGAGCACCGGCATGAAGAACCGGATCTCGGCGCCCGTGGACGTCTTGAACGCGCTCGTGCGGCCGATGACCTCCGTGTGCGGACCCAGCGCGTTCGGATCCTCGAGGCCGCCGAACGAGAGCCCCGAGAACGGATCGATCAGCAGGGGTGGCGTCGGGAACACCTGCCGCGTCAGGTCCTCCTTCCAGCCGAATGCCTGCTTGAAGTCGCGCACCTGGCCCGCGTCGTAGAAGAGCACCAGGCGCACGGGCCCGGCCACGGTGATGATGTATTCCCCGTTGAACAACAGGCTCTTGTTGCCGCCGAGGACAATCTGCGAGCCCGGCACCGTCGGCCCGATCGATCGGATGTCGTAGCCGCGGACGCTGTACTCGCCGCCGAGGAACAGCCGCTCGAACACCGGCAGGCTGGTCGTCCCGCGGTACGGCTCGATGTACTCGAACTGCACGCGGCCGCCGAACGAGCTGCGCGACGTGTGGGGGTGATACCAGATGGCCTCGAGCGTCGGCTTGTAGTAGCTCGTGTTGCCGCCAAGGCCGCCAAGGTCGATTGACGCCGTGAACCGCTTGCCGTTCCCCGGGAAGATCGGGTTGTCGATCGTGTTGAACACGTAGCTCGGCTGCACCTTGCTGATGGTGCGGTTCCCCTTCGAGCCGATGAGGAACGAGTCGAACAGGAACGGGTTGCGCCGCAGCGACTCGAGCGCCGTCGGGCTGATCTTCGACAGATCGGTCACGTTGATCGTGCTGCAGCCGCGCGAGGACACGACGCAGGCCGGGTCGAGCAGCGCTTCGTTCAGGTCGGCCACGCCAACCGACTCGTAGGAGTAGTTGATGAACATCCGCGCGAAGTCCTGCACCGGGAACCCGAACGTGAGGTTGCCGCCCGTGGACTTCTGCGTGTAGTAGCCGATGTACTGCAGCGAGCGCTTGTAGACGTCGATGCCGCCCGTGAGGTTGCGATCGAAGAGGAACGGCTCGGTGAAGGCGATCTGATAGTTCTGCGACCGCGAGCCGGCCTGCGCCGACGCGGTCAGGCTCTCGCCGCGGCCGAGGAAGTTGGCGGTCTGGAACGACAGCTGGCCGAAGAACCCTTCGTACTGCGAGACGCCGGCGCCGAAGGTGACCTGGTTGCGGTTCTGCTCCTCGACCCGCAGCGTGACGTCGACCGCGTTGTCGCGCCCCGCGGTCTTGTCCACCTTCATGTCCTTGTCGTTGCCCTCGAGCTGCTTGAAGTACCCGAGCTGATTCAGCCGCCGGATGCTG
>DASQAX010000006.1:0-32444 GCA_035635535.1 Vicinamibacterales bacterium
GCTGCTGCCTTGGGCCAAGCAGCTGCGCGACAGCCGGAAGGAACAGGACGAACCGTACGTCTCGTGCACGCCGATGAGCGTGCCACGCATCAACCCGTTTCCCTGGAAGATGGTCTACAGCCTGACGCCGAAAGGGATCACGGAGATCTACATCCTGCACGAGCTCGGCGACGGGGGCGCGCATCGCGTCGTCTACATGGACGGCCGGAAGCACCCCGACGATGTCTTCCCAACGTGGTACGGCCATTCGATCGGGCATTGGGAAGGCGACACGCTCGTCATCGACACCGTTGGCTACAACGACAAGTTCTGGTTCGACAGCCGCGGCACACCGCACACCGACAAGCTGCACACGATCGAGCGCTTCACCCGGCCGAACTACGGAACGCTGATCAACGAGTTCACGCTCGACGATCCGGGCGCGTATTCCAAGACGGTCCAGTTGAAGTTCACGGGGAAGCGCGTACGCCAGGACGTCGAGCTGATGGAAGACATCTGCACGGAGAACAACCAGGCGGGCATCGCGGGCGGCTATCGGCTGAACACCGAACAGAAATAGAGGAGGAGCGGCGATGAGAACGAAGAGTGGCATTCTCGCGGCGGGTCTCGGCGTCTTCTGCCTGACGGCACCGATCGCCGCCCATCACGGATTCGACACCGAGTACGACGCGAGCAAGAAGTTCACGCTGACGGGTGTCGTCCAGAAAGTCGAATGGCAGAACCCGCACATGCGCGTCTACGTCGACGTCACCGACGCCAGCGGCAAGGTGACGACGTGGAACATGGAGATGACGAGCCCGAACACCGTGCGCCGCCAGGGATGGGGGCCGAAAGACCTCGTCGCCGGCGAGAAGGTCACCTTCACGACCTACGGCGGGAAGGTCGTCGAGACCCGCGGCTCTCTCGTCACGATCAAGAAACTGAGCGACGGCCGCGAGCTGTTCGTCGCCGGCGGACCGGACGCGTCGGTTCCCAAGTAAGAACGTCTCGACGTCGGCGTGCTCTCCGCGCGGAAACCAGCAGGAGGACGTATGCAGCGTCTGCTCCGGGGATTCTGTCTAGGTACGTTCTGTCTTCTTGTCACGGTCACCGCCGCCTTCGCCCAGCTGTCGACGGCGCAATTGAGCGGCCGGGTCGCTGACGAGAGCGGCGCCGTCCTTCCCGGCGTCACGGTCACCGCGATCCAGACCGATACCGGCGTCAGCAGGACCGACGTGACCGACGCGAACGGGTCGTACGTGCTGCCCAACCTCCCCACCGGTCCGTACCGGCTCGAGGTTTCGCTCGCGGGCTTCCGCTCCTACGTCCAGACCGGCATCGTCCTGCAGGTGGCGGCGGCGGCGGTCATCAATGCGGTCCTGTCGGTCGGCGCCCTCGAGGAGACGGTCACCGTTGAAGGCGCGGCGCCGCTGGTGGACGTGCAAAGCTCCGGCGTCAGCGAAGTGGTGCGCAACCAGGAAATCCTCGCGCTGCCGCTCAACGGCCGCAACGCGGCCGACCTGGTCGCCATCGTCGGAGCGGCCGTTCGCGTCGGCGAAGCCAATAGCCGCAGCATGCAGGGCGGGGTCGCCTACGCGGTCGCCGGCGGGCAGTCGTTCGGCGTCGCGTTCCTGCTCGACGGCGCGATGCACAACGACCCGCAGAACAACATGAACCTGCCGCTGCCGTTCCCCGACGCCCTGCAGGAATTCCGCGTCGCCACGAGCGGCCTCACCGCGGAAAACGGGATGCACTCGGGCGCGTCGGTCAACGCCGTGACGAGGTCCGGCACGAACCGGTTCTCCGGCAACGTGTTCGAGTTCCTGCGCGACCACCGCTTCAACGCGACGAACCCCTTCGCTTCGAAAAAGCCGAACGGCAAGCTCCAGGACGATGGGTTGGTGCGCAACCAGTTCGGCGGGACCTTCGGCGGACCCGTCGTGCGGAACAAGCTCTTTTTCTTCGCCGCCTACCAGGGCACGGTGACTCGTCAAACTCCGGCGGCCAATATCGCCTTCGTTCCGTCGGTCGCGATGCTGTCCGGCGACTTCAGCGCCTTCGCCGGGCCCGCGTGCAACGGCGGACGGCAGATCGCGCTGCGCGGAGGGTTCGACACCAGCAACCGGATCGACCCCTCGAGGTTCAGTCCCGCGGCGCTGAACCTCGTCAAGAGGCTCCCCAGCACCACCGATCCGTGCGGCCAGATCACCTACACCACGACGGAAGACGACACCGAGGGGCAGGCCATCGGCAGGGTCGACTATCAGTTGACGGCCAATCATTCCGTGTTCGGACGGTACATCGCCACGTCGGTGAAGAACCCGACGCCGCTGACCCGGTCCGACAGCGTCCTGAGCCTCTACAACACCTCGCGGGGGGCAGGCATCCCCGGGCTGGACAAGCTGGCGCAGTCGCTCGCGCTCGGCGATACGCACAGCTTCGGCTCCAACACCGTCAACTCGGTTCGATTTGCGTTCAATCGAACGGTCATCGATCGTCTCGATACGCCGCTGTTCGATCCAAAGGCCCTGGGCTCGAACGTGTACAGCTACGACCCGGGAGCGATGGTGCTGGCGGTGACCGGCGGGTTCAACATCGCGAATCCAGGCGGCGGCCTGTTCAAGACCAATTCATCCCAGTTCAGCGACGACCTCACGCTGGTGCGCGGAAGCCACGAGCTGTCCCTCGGCGCCGACGTCGCGTACTGGAGGCATTACTTCTTTTCCCACGCGCGTTCCGGCGGTGACTGGCTCTTTACCGGCCAGTTGACCGGCCTGGGCATGTCTGATCTTCTGCTGGGACGGGTCGGCCGCTTGGAGCACGGCGGGGCGGCCATCATGCCGATGGACCAGTGGTACATGGGGTTCTACGGCCAGGACGCCTGGAAGGCGGCACGCAACGTCACAATCAATGCGGGCCTTCGGTGGGAGCCGTACTTCGGCGCGAACGTCCAGAACGGCGCCGTCTACAACTTCAGCCTCGACAACTTCCGCAAGGGCGTGACGACCAAGGTGTTCAAGAACGCGCCAGCCGGCCTCGTCTATCCAGGCGATGCCGGTTTTCCTCCGGGCACGACGGGGCTCGACAAGCAATGGTGGAATCTGTCACCGCGCATCGGGCTGGCCTGGGATGTCACCGGCGATACGCGCATGGCGATTCGCTCGGCGTACGGGATCTCGTATGACTTCCCCACCGCCGAATATCAGCTGATCAACGCGAATTCGCCGCCGTTCGGTAATCGCTCGCTCGTGGAAGATCCGCCAGGTGGTTTCGACAACCCCTACGCGCACCTTGGCGGCGATCCGCACCCGATCCTGACGTCGCCCGACACGGTGTTCATTCCGTTCGGCGCGTATGGCGCCACGGCGCCCGACATCAACTCGCCGCGCATCCAGCAGTGGAACGTGACGTTCGAGAAGCAGATCGGAAAGTTCTGGCAGGCGTCGGCGAGCTATCTTGGCAGCTACACGGACCGTCTCTGGGGCCAGGTGGCGATCAACCCCGGCGTCTACCTCGGACTGGGCCCCTGCACGCTCCAGGGGGTGTTCTACCCGACCTGCAGCACGAACGCGAACCTGAACCAGCGGCGCGTGTTCTCGGTGTCCGGTGAGAATCCGGCGGCGGCGCTGCTGATCGGCAACATGGACGTGCACACCGACATCGGCACGCAGACGTATCGCGGGCTGAAGCTGTCGTTTCAACGCCGCGCGTCGAGCGGCGTGAGCCTCAACGGGAACTACACGATCTCCCGCTGCTTCGGCGATGCGACGACGCCGGGCGGCGGCTTCCCGCAAATCGCCAACGGCTTCACCAATCCCGACGACCCGGGGTTCGATCGCGGGCACTGCGTGCAGGACCGGACGCACATCGGCAGCTTCATCGCGGGCGCGCAGACGCCGCAGTTCACCGGGCGCGCGCTCCG
This sequence comes from Vicinamibacterales bacterium, assembly GCA_035635535.1. Taxonomy (GTDB): domain Bacteria; phylum Acidobacteriota; class Vicinamibacteria; order Vicinamibacterales; family UBA2999; genus Gp6-AA40. The sequence goes on from DASQAX010000006.1 coordinate 3,902, forward strand.
CCTGCTGGCGTCCGACTGGCGCGTGTCGGGCATCTTCAGCGCGGTCTCAGGCAGCTGGCTCAACATCATCACTGGCCGGGACAACGCGCTGAGCGGGATCCAGATGCAGCGCGTCGATCAGGTGTCGAACGACGTCTACGGCGAGAAGAGCCTGAATCGCTATCTCAACCCGGCGGCGTTCGCGCAGCCTGCGGCGGGGACGCTCGGGACCTACGAACGCAACAGCATCCGCGGACCCGCGTACTCGACGGTCGACGTCGCGGTCTCGAGACAGGTCTCGATCGGCGCGGCTCGCACGCTCGAGCTCCGGGTCGAGTCGTTCAACCTGTTCAACACGTTCAACTGGGGCAACCCGGTGACGAACTTCAACTCGGGCACATTCGGGCGGATCACGTCGATGACGGGGACGCCGCGAATCATGCAGTTCGGCGTGAAGTACGGGTTCTAAAGCGCGACCGCCGCGATTCCTCGTCGCGGACACCAGCAGGGAGGACCGATGAACCGCCTGTTCCAGGCATTCTGTCTAGGTACGTTCTGTCTTCTTTTCACCACCACCACCGCCGTCGCGCAGCTGTCGACGGCGCAACTGAGCGGCCGGGTCACCGACGAAAGCGGCGCGGTCCTGCCCGGCGTCACCATCACCGCCACGCAGACCGACACCGGCTTCGTCCGTAGCGATGTCACCGATGGCAGCGGCGCCTACATCCTGTCCAACCTGCCGACGGGGCCGTACCGGCTCGAGGCGGCGCTCTCCGGCTTCCGGACCTACGTGCAGACCGGCATCGTCCTGCAGGTCGCGGCGTCGCCGGTCGTCAACGTGTCGCTCGTGGTCGGAAGCCTCGAGGAGTCGGTCACGGTCGAAGGCGCCGCGCCGCTGGTGGACGTGAAGAGCGCCGGCATCAGCGATGTCGTGCGGAACGAGGAAATCCTCGCGCTGCCGCTCAACGGCCGCAACGCGGTCGAACTGGTGATGATCGCCGGCGCGGCCGTCCAGACGATCACGTCGACGCAGCGCGCGCTTCCGGGAAGCCTGGGTGTGTCGGTGGCCGGCGGACAGTCGTTCGGCGTGGCGTACGTGCTCGACGGCGCCATGCACAACAACCCGCAGGACAACCTGAACATGCCGTTTCCGTTCCCGGACGCGCTGCAGGAGTTCAGCGTGGCGACCAGCGGCCTGAACGCCCAGAACGGCATGCACTCGGGCGCCGCCGTGAATGCCGTGACGAAGTCGGGGACGAACCGCTTCTCGGGGAATGCCTTCGAGTTCGTCCGCGACCGCCGTTTCAACGCGACCAACCCGTTCGCCTCGATCGGCCCCGACGGCAAGCGCGTCGACGATGGATTGCTGCGCAACCAGTACGGCGGCACGTTCGGCGGACCGCTCGTACGGAACAAGCTCTTTTTCTTCGGCGGTTACCAGGGCACCACGGTTCACCAACAGCCGGCGGCGAACATCGCCTGGGTGCCGACCGCCCAGATGCTCGCCGGCGACTTCACCTCGTTCGCGTCGCCGGCATGCAACGGCGGCCGACAGATCGCGCTGCGCGGCGGCTTCGAGAACAACCGCATCGATCCTTCCAGGTTCAGCCGTGCGGCGCTCAACCTGGTCAAGTTCCTGCCGTCGACGACGGACCCGTGCGGTCAGGTGACGTACACGCTGCGGAACGACAGCAGCGAGAGGCAGTACGTGGGACGCGTCGACTATCAGCGGACCTCCGACGACACGATCTTCGGGCGCTACATCGCGACGAAGTTCGACAAGCCGATTCCGATGCGCGAAGGGGACAGCGCGCTGGCGCTGTACGACGCCTCGAACAACACGAACGTGCTGGGGTTCGACGCGCTGGCCCACTCGCTGGCGATCGGCGACACGCACGTGTACGGGGCGAACATCGTCAACTCGCTCCGCTTCACCTACAACCGGAGCGGCGTCTACCGCCTCGCGCCGGAGACGTTCGATCCGCACGACATCGGGTCGGACGTGTACAGCTATCAGCCGCATGTCGGCGTGTTCATCGTCTCGGGCAACGGGTTCCAGATCAACAATCCGGGCCCGAGCCGCTTCACGATGGGCGCCTCGCAGATCGGCGACGACCTGACGCTCGTGCGCGGCGACCACCAGCTCTCGCTCGGCGGGAGCCTCGCCTACTGGCAGTTCCACTTCCTGTCGCACGCGCGCTCGGGCGGCAACTGGAACTTCACGGGACAGGCAACCGGACTCGGATTGGCCGACCTTCTCATGGGACGGGTCGGACGGCTGGAGCACGGCGGACCCGCGATCCTGCCGATGGACCAGTGGTATGCGGGACTCTACGCGCAGGACGCCTGGAGAATGACCAGCCGAATGACGCTCAACGCCGGGCTCCGGTGGGAGCCGTACTTCGGGCAGAACGTCCTGAACGGCGCCGTCTACAACTGGAGCCGCGACAACTTCAAGAACAACGTCCGGAGCAACGTATTCGTCAACGCGCCCGCCGGTCTCATCTACGAGGGCGATGCCGGTTTCCCGCCGGGCAGGACGGGCTTGAACAAACAGTGGCTGAATCTCTCGCCACGGGTGGGGCTTGCGTGGGACGTCAGCGGAACGGGCCGCACCGCGATTCGCGGTTCGTACGGGCTCACCTATGACCTGCCCAACGGGGAATACGAGTTGATCAACGCGAACTCGCCGCCGTTCGGCAACCGCACGCTCGTCGAGGATCCGCCTGGCGGATTCGATCGTCCGTACTCGATCTTCGGCGGCGATCCCCACCCGATTCTCACGAACCGCAATACGCAGTTCATTCCGTATGGCGCCTTCGGCGCCGTCGACCCCGACATCAACTCGCCGCGCGTCCAGCAGTGGAACGTGACGTTCGAGAAGCAGCTCGGAAGAGCCTGGCAGGTCGAAGCGAGCTACATCGGCAGCTACACGGATCGCCTGTGGAACCAGATCGCCATCAACCCCGGTGTCTTCCTCGGACTTGGGCCCTGCACGCTCCAGGGTGTCTTCTATCCAACCTGCAGCACGAACGCGAACCTCAACCAACGCCGCGTGTTCTCGCTGACGAGTGAGAACCCCGCGGCGGCGCAGCTGATCGGCAACCTCGACATCCACACCGATCTGGGCTCTCAGTCCTACCGTGGACTGAAGATGTCGTTCCAGCGCCGCGCGGGAAACGGCGTGAGCCTGAGCGGGAACTACACGCTGTCGCGCTGCTTCGGCGACCCGGCGTTCCAGACCGGCGGGTTCCCGCAGATCGCCAACGGCTACACCGATCCGGCGCATCCGGAGTTCGATCGCGGCCCGTGCGACCAGGATCGAACGCACATCGCGGTCTTCACCGCGGGCGCGCAGGTGCCGGAGTTCGACAACCGCGCGCTGCGCCTGGCGCTGTCGGACTGGCGCGTCTCGGGCCTGTTCAGCGCCCGCTCCGGGCAGCCGGTCAACGTCATCGCCGGCCAGGACCGCTCGTTCTCGGGGATTCAGAACCAGCGCGTCGACCAGGTGCTGTCCAACCCCTACGGCGACAAGACGCTGAACAACTGGCTGAACCCGGCCGCCTTCGCGCAGCCGGCGCTCGGCACGCTGGGCAACTTCCGCCGCAACAGCGTGCGGGCGCCGGGCTTCCGATCGATCGACATGGCGGTGTCGCGCCTCGTCACGGTCGGCACGAGCCGCACGCTGGAGCTGCGCGTCGAGACGTTCAACCTGCTGAACACGTTCAACTGGGGACCGCCGACGCTGATGAACGCGGACCGGACGCACACCAACTTCAACTCGGGCGCGTTCGGCCGGATCACGCAGATGGGCGGCACGCCGCGCATCATGCAGTTCGGGGTGAAGTACGGCTTCTAGCTGAAGGCGGGACGCCTTTCACTTCCACGGGCCACGGAGGCACGGAGACGCGGAGACTTGTAAAAATTTTTCTCCGTGCGTTCGTGTCTCCGTGGCTCGTTCACTTAGCTTTTCGGGTACCAGTTCAACAGGCGAACCTCGATGGGCGAGCCCTTCAACGCGTCGGCGAACTCCTGAGGGTTCTGACCCATGTAGTGGTACGGGATCACCATCTTCGGCTTGAAGTCCTTCACGCACGCCGCGGCTTCGGCCGGCGTCATCGTGTACGGCAGGTTCATCGGCATCAGCGCCACGTCGACGTCCGTGACCCAGGTGGTCATCGCCGGCACGCACTCGGTGTCGCCGGCGATATAGACCTGTCCCGCCTGTTTCTGCCGGACCGCCGCCAGCTTGTCGCTGAACGCCAGGACGTAGCCCTGTCCGCGCCCTCTCGGGTGGTAGAACTGCCCGGGCGCCGGGCCACGCTGGACGTTGTACGCCGGCACCGCGATGACGGTGATGCCCGCCAGCGACTGCTCGTTCGTCCGCATCGTCGCGTTCATCATGATGGTCGGGTTCGGGATCTTCTTCATGTCCGCGACCGCCTGCGGCACCACGACGGGCGCGCCGGGCTTGCGCAGCTTCGCGACCGCGTCGGCGTCGAAGTGGTCGCCGTGAATGTCGGTCACCAGGATGAGATCGGCCGGTTTCGCCTTCGACAGATCCGCCATCATCGCGACCGGGTCGACGATGATGACCTTGCCCCCCTGCTCGATCTGCACGCTGGCATGACCGAGCGCGGTGATCACAATCGGTCCACCGGTCGCCATCACGGTCGTCGTCGAGGGCGCCTGGGCGCGCCCGATTGACACGGCCAGGACGATGCACAACGCCACGCTCCACCGGAGTTTCATGTCGGGCTCCTTTCGCCGGAAAACTGCCTGTCGCGTCGCTCCGCGGCGCGCGAGCCACGTGCTGGCGAGGCGGACCGCTCACGCCATCCGCCCCCGTCGCGGCGACCGAAAAAATTGCCCGGATTATACGCCCGGCCGGCCGCCGCCGTGTGCGCGAATTCAGCATTGCGTTCGGCGTTCGCTGTCGATTACGGTATGCTCCCGCGCAGTTCGTCGCGTCCCGTCCCGCATCTACGGAGGAAGCGCCCTATGACAGTCGGAGCGAGGCGAGTCTTTGCTTGCGCCACGGCCATCGCCGTGATGGCCCTGGTGGCCGTGGCTGGTGTGCGCGCGGCCTCCCCGCAGGGAGGGCAGGCCGGGCCGGCCGGCGCCGGCGAGCGCGTGCCGATGGTGGAAGAGACCTTCAAGACCGTCCAGCTGCTGCGCGGCATCCCGGTGGACACCTTCTTCGAGGTGATGGGCACCTTCGCCAGCTCGATGGGCAACGACTGCACCTTCTGCCATGCGTCCAACGCCGCCCTCGACAAGTCGGCGTTCGCGACGCAGACGCCGCGCATCCAGAAGGCGCGGCAGATGATCACGATGGTGGGCGCCATCAACAAGCAGTATTTCAACGGCGCGCCGCGCGTCACCTGCTTCACCTGTCACGGCGGCAGCAACGTGCCGAAGGCCGACCCGAGCTTCATGTCGCAGTACGGCGAGCCGGTGCTCGACCCCGACGCGCGCGACTTCCTGACCGACGCGAGCATCAACGTGAATCAGGTCTTCGACAAATACATTCAGGCACTCGGCGGCGCGGACAAGCTGGCGAAGCTCACGAGCTACGCGGCGAAGGGCACGTATTCCGGCTTCGATACCGACTTCAGCGTCGTGCCGATCGAGCTCTACGCGAAGGCACCGAACCAGGAGACGATCGTCGTCCATCTCACGATCGGCACGAGCACGCGCGTGTTCGACGGCCGGAACGCGTGGGTCGCGGGACCGGAGCAGCCGCTTCCCCTCCTGACGCTGACGGGCGGAAACGTCGATCGGGCACGCATCGGGGCGCTGGCGAACTTCCCCCTCGGTCTTCGGCAGGCATACCCCACCTGGCGCGCCGGCCGGACCATCCTCAACGACAAGGACGTCATCGTCCTGCAGGCGACGGTCAACGGCGATCGCGTGGCGCAGCTCTTCTTCGATCCGACCAGCGGCCTGCTGGTGCGGCTGCTGCGGTTCACGATTACGCCGATCGCGTTCGTGCCGACGCGGATCGACTATGCCGACTATCGCGAGCTGCCGGGCCTCGGCGTGAAGATCCCGTTCTCGAGGACGCTGACGCAGACCTACATGCAGATGACGCTGAAGTTCACGGATGTTCAGCCCAACGGGCCGATCGAGGCGGCGAGGTTCGGCAAACCGGCGCCGGCGAAGCTGCAGTCGGAGAAGTAACGAAGGAGGAGCACATGGGAGTCAAACGGACGTTCGTCGCGCTGGTCGTTGCGGGTGCGGTCGCCGTGATCGCCTCGGCCGGCCTTCGCGCGCAGGGTGGCGCCGCGGTCGCCTTCAAGCTCGGCACCTTCGAGCAGGGCGGGCGCACATTCGTCGGCCTGGTGCTGCGCGACGCGCAGATCGTCGACATCGCCCGCGCGAACGCCGCGTACGAGACGGCCAACGCGTCGGGCCCGAAGCTGACCGCGCCGGCCGACATGAAACAGCTGATCGCGCGGTACGACAGCGAATGGCGAGCGCGGCTGATGGCGATCGCGCGCACCGTTCCCGCCACGGGGGCGCCGGCGTATGTGTATGCGGTGAGCGCGGTCAAGATCCTGCCGCCGGTGCGGCCGTCCGTGCAGCTGAACGCCGGCGGCAACTACGTCGAGCACGAGCAGGGGATTGCGACGAACCAGGCGCGCGCGGGCGGCGCAGCGGCACCAGCCGCGCGCGGCGGCAGCGCGCCGGCTGGACGCGGCGCCGCGGCTCCGGCAGCGGTGTCGGCGCCGGGGATCTGGGAGCGCAAGCCGGGCGACACGCGCGACAACCCGTACCTGTTCCTGAAGTCGCCGTCGGTGATCGTCGGCAACAACGATCCCATCGTCGTTCCGCGCGGTCGCGTCCAGATCGATTTCGAGTGCGAGTTCGCGACCGTCATCGGCAAGCCGGCGCACTACGTGCCGGTGGACAAGGCGGCGGACTACATCTTCGGGTACACGGCGCACCACGACGTCTCGGACCGTCAGGGCCGCGGCGACCGCAAGATGGGCGGCTCCGACTGGATGATCGGCAAGAACCACGACACGTTCGGCCCGCTCGGTCCGTACATCGTGCCGAAGGAGTTCATCAAGGATCCGATGAACACCCGGCACACGATGTACCTGAACGGCATGGTGATGCAGGACTCGAACACCCGGAACATGAGCCACAACATCTGGGAGCTGCTGTCGTTTGCCTCGAACATCACGACGCTGAATCCGGGCGACGTGATCTCCGGCGGCAGCCCGGCGGGAACCAATCTCGAGCGCGCGGATCCGCGGTGGATGCGCGCCGGCGACATGGCGAAGTGCGACATCGAGGGGATCGGCGCGCTGACCAACCCCGTCGTCGCCGAATCGTCAGTGTCGACGCGGTAGGCTGTTCGCCGATGTAGATGTAGGGCGGGTCTTCAGACCCGCCCCGCCGGAAGGCGGACCTGAAGGTCCGCCTGTACGTCAATTAGCAGCGACGTCAATCAGCAGCGATTCGGCACGCCGCCGGGCACGTTGCGGTACTTCGCGTGACAATGCAGGCAGGCCGTGGCGAGTTTGTCCGCGGCCTCCAGCACCACCTCGTCGTTCTTGGCCTGGCCGGCCTTGTTGACGCCGAGAGCGGCCTCACGCAGCTCCTGCACCCACATCTGCCAATCGGCGTTCTGAACGGGCGCCGGCTTGCCGTTGCTGCACGGCCTGGCCACGAGCAGAAGGCTGGCCGTCTCGGCCATCGCCATCCCGCTGTTTTCAACGGCCTCCCATCCACCGTACGCGCTCGTGAACGGATCGGACGACGTGGACTGGTGCGCCGCCGGCTTGAAGGACGCGGGGTCTTCGACCTGCGCGGTGAAGATGACGTTGGACTGCGGGTACAACGTGCCGCGCATCAACTGCAGCATGTTCGCGTACACGCGCGGCTGTTGCAGCGCCACCGCGCCTGCCGCGGGCGGAGTCGAGGGGCGTCGCCCGGGCGGAGTCGAGGCGCCGCGGCCGGCGGGCGCCGCGCCGCGCCCGGCGGGCGCCTGCGCGGCGGCCAATCCGATGTATGCAGGGGCGAGGACCAGGATCGCGATGACGAGCACCCGCCGGACGCCGCAGCACACCATGCACACCTCCTACGGAAAGCCGATATAGCGCCCGCCAAGGGCGACGATGGTCCAGAGCGAGATCGAGACGAGCGCGACCAGCTTGCAGCGCGCCGGGCTGGTGTCGGCGTCGCCCGCCATGGCCACCCGCCGGCGGACCGACACCGTGAACGCGACCACCAGGATCAGCGCGGCCATCTTCACCCAGAAAAACGTCAGCCAGTAGTACTTCGTCGCGAAGCACATGAACAGCAGGATGCCGGTGGACACCATCACCAGGAGCCCGCGCCACAGCCATCGCTCCGCGTCGTGCGCGAGCGCCGCCACGGGCTGGGCCTGCAGCCCCCACCCCAGGAGGCGCAGGTCGACGACCAGCACGGCTCCCCCGATCAACGCGAGCCCCATCAGGTGAATCGTGGCGATGACGGGAAAGACCCATGGCGAGGCGCGCATCGCGACGAGCGGCGCGGAATACTGCAGCCACCGGCAGAACTCGAGGACTGACATATGAGCGGGCGCGCGCTCCTCAGCCGAACCAGTAGGCCGAATAGGCCATCATCCGTCCCGACGTGATGATGACGGCCAGCAAGGCCAGCGAGAGCGCGCCGGCGACGCGGACGCGGCGCGGCGGGACCGGATCGAGATCCCAGTCAGCGACGCGGCGGTAGGCCGTCCGGCGGAACAGCCAGGCGTTGAGGAGCGCCATCACGAGCGCCGCCATCTTCAGGCGGAAGAAGACGTTCTCGTACCGGGCGAGCGGTGAGGCATAGAACAGGAGCGAGCCGGTCACCACCATCACGAGAAAGCCTGCCTCGCTCCAGGGAACGAGCCGCGCGATGACCTGCGACGCGGGCACGTGGGTCATGGTCCTGCCCAGCAGCCGCAGGTCGATCATCACCGCGGTCCCGACGAACACGCTCACGGTCAGAACGTGCAGCATCAGGACGAAGAGAAACACGTAGCGCGATTCGTGGAGTGCGACGCTCCACGGCGTGTTGCCCAGCCACTCGAAAAAACGAAAGAGCACCACCAGAGGCCGTCCCAGGCCCCGCTGATCGCGTCCGTCTGCGAGCGGCCCCTACTTGGGCTGGCCGTCAGCGCCAGGCGCCGAGCCGCCCATGAACACCTTGCGGCCGTCCAGGTACTCGACGAACACGCCGACGCCCTTCGGCTCACCGCTCTTGGCCTGATAGCCGAACAGCTTGATCTCGGTGCCGACCGGCAGGCTCGTCTTGGTGATGCCGTTTCTCAGGAGGTTGGTCGGAGGACCGCCTTCGACGCCCCAGTTCGTCACGGTGCCGTCGGCACCCTTGACGTCGAGCCAGATCCACGCGTGGGGATTCACCAGTTCGACCTTGGTGACCGTCCCCTGCAGGTTGATCGGGTGGTTCTCGTCAAAGGCCGCGGCGAATGAATGATGCGCACGTGCCGGCACGGCAGCCAACAGGAGACCGAGGGCAGCAACGACGGCGAGGATTTTTACTGTCATCCGCATCTGGTGCTCTCCTTCGTTCGTACGTTTGAGTGGGTTCGACATGATTACTCGGGTGGCCGCGCGAAGGTGCCACCGCGCATGTCGCGCGTCCCCTCGCGTTCCCGGATCTGCGTACCTGTCACGACGTTCATCAGACCATAGTTCTGCTCGTGGCAGGCGAATTCATAGATCAACGACGGGTCGATTCTCGGCATTGTCGTATCGACCGACCAGGGCCGGGTCCAAGTTTTCGGATCCGTGACAGTGTACTGGTACCGCAGGGTATTTGGGCCAACTCGCGCAAAACGTTCGACGAGCTGCAGGGCGTCGGTTGAGCCGAGGAAATTGGTTGCTGGCTTCGGGTCGCTGAAGTTCGTCGTCTCGACGACGAGCGTGGTGCCCTCCCAGTGGCCCCGGGAATCGCCCAGCCACTGGCGCACCTGCCCCGGAACGTGCGGGTGGCTGTCCACCGGGATGATGCGCACGTCGTTGTTCGACTGCATGACGATGGTCAGGTATCCCGGGCTCTGGAAGAAGAACGCCTCCGCGGTCACGCCCGCGGCCGCCGCCGCCGAGTCGGCGCCGGGCATGCCGCCCCGCACCAACGGGATGGCGCCGAGGCCCAGGACGCATCGCGTATACAGGTTGCCGAAGGTCTTGATGCCGGCAGCCGGATCCCGCTGCCTCGCCGCTGCCGCCGCCGCCGCGCGCCGCTGCTGCGCCTCGGGTACGAGTGGAGGCAGCCGGCCGTTCTCGGGATCGACGATGAGCGAGGTGCGCAGGTTGGGCCTGGTGCCGCCCTGCCACGCGTCCATCGCGTATTCCTTCCAGTCGTAGTGCACCGTGCGCGGATCGACCTCCGCGTCGGACTCCGCGGCCTTCTTGTACTCGGCGATCGCTTCTTCTTCGGTGTAGAACGCCTTGCTGCCCAGTTCCTCGGGACGCTGCAGCCGCGTATACGTCGCGGTATTCCAGACGCCGCGCAAGTCCGGGTCGCCCCACGGCGTCTTCGGCACGGCGTACGCCTTGAGGGAGTTCGCGGCTTTGAAGGCGTCCGCGGCCGCCTTGATCGCCACTTCAGGGTCCGTAGTCTCCTTCGGGAGCTCTTTCTTCCCTGATGGCGTCTGTGCCACGAGCACCGCCACCGACAGCGCCACGATCATCGCGATTATGAGGACGCCAGCCGTCCGGAACATACGATTCCGCATCTGCATTACCTCCCCGGTCACCGGGCCGATCGATTGGGTGGATTGTACAGGCCAATCGGCGCGTACATCATCTCTTCGACAAACGGCACGCAGTTGAACTCGACCAATTGCATGTTCGGCTCAACCCGGCGATAGATCGGGAAGCTGATCTTCCACGGCCGGGTGTAGACGGCCGGGTCCTCGATCGTCGCCTCGTAATTGAGGTGGTCGGCGTCCTTGCGCGTCCAGCGCTCCACGACGTGCGCCGTGTCGCTGAAGAAGTTGCCCGCGCGATCCAGCCACTGGTGGCCGTTGAAACCGGTCACGTCAATCACCAGCGTGTCGCCTTCCCAGCGGCCGTTGGACCATCCCATCCAGGAGTCCACCGGGGCGTCCTGATGCTTGTCCATGAAGACCGTGCGCATGGAGCCCTTGTATTCGTACACGATCATGATCTGATCCCGGTTCTGGAAAATCTGAAACGGGAACGGCATGTAGTTCGCCCGCGGCACGCCCGGGCGATAGCACTGAATTTCCGGGTCGCCGGTGTCGAAGCGATGCGGGTCGTTCGTCACCTTTACCAGCGTCCGGTTCTTGAAGTTGTCCTGCTTCTTCCGCAGCGCCTCGGGCTTGTACGGGATCGCGCCGCCTTCGACGATGCCGATCCCTCCCGGTTCCGCGCCCCATGCCCCCAGGATTTCGGGGCGAGGGCCGGGCTCGGCGTTGTGCGCCTCGATGTTGAAGTTGGACGAGCCGAGGGCCTGCCAGATTCCGTTGAAGTTCGGCCTGCCGTCCTCAGTGCGCGCGGCCGGCGCCGCTGCCGGACGCGGCGCCGCTGCCGCCGGCTGTCCCTGACGCCCCGCGGGCGGCGCCTGCCCCTCACCTGTCATGGCCGTCGCCCAGACGACCGCCGCCACGACGAGCGCCGAAAATACCGTCAACCCAATGCGCATCGCGTCCCTCCACCCTTCCCGGGCCCACAACTCAGAAGTCGAGCTGCGCGCCGACCCTCAGCAACCGTGGACTCAAAACCTGTGCGGCATTCCGCCACGATGAACCGTACGTGGGCGTCATGCTGAGCACGCTGCTCGCGTTGAAGATGTTGTAGATATCGAGGCTGCCCCGCAGCCGCGTCGTGCCTGCGAGCCGGAACAGACGCGAGACCCGCAGGTCCACCTGCGTGAGCCGCGGCTCGAACATCGTGTTCGGCGGAATCAGCTCGGTCCGCACCGTCTGCGTGCACGCGGCCGTCGTCGGGGGGCACGCGGCGAGGTTGCGGCCGATCAGATCCCGGACCTGCGCGTTGCTGATCACGTAGCTGGCCGTGACGGGGATACCCGGGCTGTTCTGCACGATCGCGCTCGTCTCGAGATCCCACGGCAGCGGATACACCGCCAGGAACTTGAGCTGCGTGCCCGATGACCACGGTGGCGCCACGTGGCAGAAGTCCTCGTTCCGTGGCACGGTCGAGGTCGCGGGCAGCGCCGGCACGTTCAGGAACACGGGCGCCGTCAGCGACGCATTGCCGATGAGGTAGCAGTTGTCCGTGACCGTGCGCCCCGCGCTGAGGCCGCCGGAGAACTGCCCCCCCTCGCCGAATCGCCCGTTGAGGGTGAGATCCACGCCGTTATACACCTGTGTCTGGCCGCCGTAATTCGACGCCTGTGTGACGAGATTGTCAACCCGGCCGAAAAATGCGGGCTGGATGTCGTACAGGCCGCAGATCTGGTTTCCGCCGCCGCCCGGCAGGCGGTTGTCCTTCGGCGCCGTGATGCAGTAGGAGTCGTAGCCGCTGGCGGGCACCGCCTCGTTGTTGGTCGCGAGGTAGCCGTTATACCAGGTTCGGAAGTAGCCGACGTTGAGGGCGAGGCCCTGCGTCAGCTCGTGCTGGAACGACACCGCCGCCTGCCGGTTGGAGAACTGCTTGTTGAAGCCCTGCAACGAATCGGGCGCGTTGCGGGTGGAGAGCCGCGGCCGGCCGAAATTCTGGTCCGACCACGCTCCGCATTCGCCGTTGGCCGCCGGGTTCAGCAGCACGCAGTCGGGAACGAAGTTGCCGCTGCGCGGGTCACCGGCGCCGAACGAGGTGTCGTTCCACGTCCGGTTGGTCGTCAGCGAGAACAGGTTCGCGGGGTTGGCCGGCGACACGCGGATGATGTCGGGATACCGGCCGAACGATCCCTTGATCGCCGTCTTGCCGGTGCCGAACACGTCCCAGGCCGCGCCGAATCGCGGGCTGAGGTTCCGCCAGTGCGGAATGCGGTCCGCCGCGGGGATACGCCGCTCGCCGACGAAGAAGCCGGCGGGCGAGACGAGCTCCGGACTCGACATGTTGACGTCGTTGTAGCGGAGTCCCAGGTTGACCGTCACCCGGCGGACCGTCCACTGGTCCTGGGCGTACAGGGCGGCGTCGAGCGCGGACTCTTCGAAGTGGGTCGGCGTGGCCAGCAGCTGCAGCGACACCGGCCGCTGGTTGTTGAACGTGTAGAGAATCGCGCGGTTGGCCATGAAGAGATCCGAGCCGTATTTCCCGTTGTCGCCGGTCTTGACCTCGCGGAGGTTGAGGCCTGTCTTGAAGTTGTGCGACCCGGTGACATAGGCGACCGCGAACTGCTGGTGATACTGCCGGCGCGGCAGCGTCGAATAGGACGACCCTCCGGCCGTTGCCCCGTACGCCGCGCCGTATTTCAGGTCGAGCGACTGCTCGGTGATCTGGATGCTGTTGAGGTCGACACCCTCGCCGCGCTTGTTCGTCTGCGTGATGTGATTGGCGCCGCCCGCCGCGGTGAGGAGCATCTGGTTCGTCAGCGGATAGGTCCACGTGGTCGTCACGTTGAAGTCCGGTTCGTATTCGTGCTCGGTGGCCGCTTCCGGCGTGACCAGCGAACCGCCCTGCGGCCGGAACAGCGCGTACACGCAGTTGCAGTTGTGCTGGAACGACCCGCCGACCACGATCTTGTTCTTCTCGGTCGCCTGCAGCGTCAGCCGGACACTGTAGTCGCGATAGAAGTCGTTGCTGCTCGCGGGCCGGCTCAGATCGGGCTGATACAGCATGCTCTCGGGCTGTTTGAGCTTGTTCCAGTAGATGCCGGCGGCATACTGCTGCGTGATGCTCCTGCGCGCCGCGCCGAAGAACCACAGCTTGTTCTGCTTGATCGGGCCGCCGACGCCCGCCGCGGCCTCGACGAACTTCTTGATCGACGCAAGGCCCGTCGTCGAGGCGTTGAGGCCGCGCGCGAGCAGCTCGTCGTTGATGTTGTTGCTCTGCAGGTCGGGCCCGGTGTACGCGAAGTTCGCGATGCCGGAGAAGACGTTGCCGCCGTCCTTCGGGATCATGTTCAGCTGCACGCCGCCGGTATCGCGGTCCGCGCCGATCCCGGTCGTCTCGGCAACCACTTCCTGAAAGGTGATCCCGTTGAAGACGAAGACGCCCGTGTTGGCCGCCGCCATCTCGGTGTTCATGCCGTCGATGACCGGCTGCGCGTTCGGCGCCCCGTGAATCGCGAACCGCGTCTGCGAGCGGTCGCTCAACGCGCCCGACGCACGATCGCCCTCGTTGTTGAGCACCGCTCCGGGCAGCACCGAGATCAAGGTCGACAGCCGTCCGTTGCCCGGCAGCGACTGCAGCGTCTCGGACGCGTACTGCGTCTGCGAGCGCGCGCTCCGCGTGTCCACGAGCGGCGCCTCGCCGGAGACGGTAATCGTTTCGGCCAACGTGCCCACCTGGAGCTCGGCGTCGACGGTCGCGGTGAATTCAGCGCGCAGCTCGATGCCGGTACGCTTGACGCCGGTGAACCCCTGCAGCGTGAACGTCACGGTGTACGGGCCGGGACGCAGATCGCCGATGCGGTAGAGACCCTGCGCATCGCTGACAACGGTGCGAGCCTGCTCGATCAAGGCGGGGCTGGCCGCCTCGACGGTGACACCCGGCAGCACGGCCCCGGATGAATCGCGCACGACGCCCGTGACGCTGCTCTGCGCCAACGCGGCAACCGGCGCGAAAAGAAGAACCCAGATCACCAAAGTGCTCGCGCGTACGGATGTCATCGCCGCCCCATTCTCCCTCGCACCTCAACCCCTGGCGTCGTCCCCTGAACCCGATTGGCCACGGGCGTTGTAACACTCCCGTTGAGACGTGGTCAAGAGGAGTAGACTTTGGCATTCTGGAGAGTCCGCATGCTCAGACGCACCCTTTCGATCGCGGCCTGGCTCGTCGTCCTGTTCGGGTTCCTGGTGCTCGCGCCGCGGGCATCGCTCCAGCAGAGGACCGGCGAGCCGGCGTTTGCGAAGGGGGGCGCCGGTGAAATCGCCGGCGAATACGAGGTCCCCGATCCCAACTGGCCGCAGTGGGCGCACCCGTACCCGAAGCCCGGGTACATCTGGGGCTCGCAGGGCGGCGTGTTCGCCGAGTCGGCGGATCGCATCTACCTGGCCAACCGCGGCGAGCTCAAGCTGCCCGACAAGGTTCCGAACAACTTCCCGGGCAATTGGGGCTTCTTCAACCAGATGGCGGCGACGCAGCCGATCGCCAACATGGTGAACTGCATCGTCGTGGTCGATCGCAACGGAAAGCTGATCGAGGCGTGGAACCAGTGGGACAAGCTGTTCGACTGGGGGCGCGGCCCGCACCAGGTCTACATCAGCCCGTACGATCCGCAGCGCTTCGTCTGGGTCGTGGACGACATGCGCCACGTCATCTACCGGTTCACGCACGATGGCAAGCAGCTCGTGCAGACGCTCGGGATGCTCGACGAATTCGGCGAGAACGACGACCTGACGCGCTTCCGCCGCCCGACCATGATCGACTGGCTGCCGGACGGGACGTTCTTCGTCGCGGACGGCTACGGCAACACGCGCGTCGTGAAGTTCGACAAGACCGGCAAGGCGCTGCTCAAGTGGGGCACGCGCGGCACCGGCCCGGGCCAGTTCAACACGCCGCACGGCATCGCCGTCGGTGGATCGCCGCCGCGCGTCTTCGTCTCGGACCGCGGCAACCGCCGCATCCAGGTGTTCGACACGGACGGCAAGTTCATCGAGGAGTGGCCGGGCATTGCGCCGCACAGCCTCCTGATGAGCGCCGACGAGCACGTCTGGGCCGTCGACAGCCTCACCGACCGGATCGTCAAGTTCGATCTCTCCGGCCACGTGGAGCACTCGTTCGGGCAGTTCGGCACGAGGCCCGGATACACGTGGGCGATGCATCAGATCTCGGCGGACTCGGAGGGCAACCTGTATCTCGCGGAAGTGTTCGGCGGACGCACGCAGAAGTACCACCCGAAGCCCGGCGCGGATCCGACGAAGCTGGTGTGGGGGCGCTCGTTGATGCCGATGGCCGCGGGGCGGACGAATTGAATTTGCCGTGGGACGAGTTGAATTTGCCGTAGGGGCCGACCTTCAGGTCGGCCCTCCGAGGAGGCCGCGATCAATGTTCAAACGAATCGCACTTCTGCTGGTCGCGCTGACCGTTGGGGTTCCGTCGGCATGGGCACAGGCAAAGCCCGACTTCTCGGGGACCTGGAGGCTGTCGGGAACCACCCCGCCGAACTATCCGGGGTCCGCGGGATGGGGTGTGCCCTCACCGACGATCTCGATCAAACAGACTCCGGCGGAGGTCACGGTCCAGAGCGGACAGTACGGTTCGAACCCGATGACAGTCGTCTACAAGCTGGATGGCACCGACAACATCTGGGAGGCGCCGTCCGTGACGCAGTCGGGAACGACGGCGACGGTGAGATGGAGAACGAAAGCGCGCTGGGACGGCACCCGGCTGATTCTCTTCACGTGGAATACCGCGCTGAACCAGATGCGCGACGTGATGAGCTTCGGCAACGGGACGTTGACCATCGCGCGGGGAACCGAGCAGCCAGGACCGTCGACCAACGCCACGCTGACCTACAGCAAGGCGCAATGAGATGACCACCCGGGCAGGCGCCGTTCTGGCCATCTGTGCCGCCGTCGCATGGACGGCCTGGCCGCGCACTGCCTACCCGCACAATCCGACGACGACCACGGTCCTCTTCAACCGGGAGATCGCGACGCTCCTCCAGCGGAAGTGCGTGCAGTGCCATGCCGAGGGGAAGATGGCGATGCCGCTCGTCACCTACGACCAGGCACGGCCGTGGGCGGAGGCGATCAAGGAAGAGACGCTCGCGCGCCGCATGCCGCCGTGGCCGGCCGAGCATGGGTACGGCACGTTCTCGAACGACATCGGCCTGACGCCCCGCGAGTTCGAGTTCCTCATCTCGTGGATCGACGGCGGTGTCCCCGTCGGCACGGGCGACGCGCCCGAGTTCGTGGATCACGGCGCGCACTGGACGCTCGGCACACCGGATCTCGTCGTCTCGCCGCCGCACGGCACGTCGATCGAGGCGCGCAGCACGCCCGCGTTCAGGCGCGTGGTCATCGACACCGGCCTGACGCGCGACGCCCTCGTGCGCGGGTTCGATTTCAAGCCGGACCCGCGCGTGACGCGGGCCGCCTTCCTCAGCATCGCGGGCACCGACCGCTACCTCGGCGGCTGGACACCGTGGCAGCCGGCCACGGAGCTTCCGTCGGGGGTCGCCTTCAGAATCCCGGCGCGGGCACAGATCGCCGTTGACGTTTTATATGCGGGCGCGTCGCAGCCGCAGACCGATGCGCCGAAGCTCGGCCTCTACCTCGCAGCCGGCGCGGCAAGCGGGATCGTCTCGACGTCCACGCTGCGGCCGGCGACCGCCAGCGCGTCGGGACGCGTCGTGGGCGAGCACAAGTTTCCCGAGGCGCGTTCGCTGCTCTCACTGAGGCCCGAGCTCCGGCCGGGCGGCCGGTCGCTCGAGGTCAAGCTGCTGCGCCCTGACGGCTCGAGCGACGTGCTCCTGTTCGTGAAAGACTTCCGGCAGGACTGGCAGACGCCGTACGTCTTCGCGAAACCGGTGGCGATGCCCGCAGGTTCGGTGGTGCAGGCCATCGGGTACTTCGATGCCTCGCCTTCGACCTCCACCGCCCCGCCGTTCACCATCGCGTTGAATCACTATGCGACGAAGTAGGCTGGCGCTGCTGCTCGTCGCACTCCTGTCGCTCGGCGCGGCGCAACAGGGCGGCACGCCGCCCGCCGACGTCATCGCGTGGTTCTGCCCGATGCACCCCGAGGTCACCGCCGGCGAAGCGGGCCGCTGCCGCAAGTGCGGCATGGCGCTCGTCGCGGGCGACCCGTTCGACACGCGCGAGTACAGCCTCGAGCTCACGACGATGCCCGCGGCGGTCAAGGCGGGACAGCCCGCCACGTTGTTCTTCACCGTGCGTCACCCCGGCACCAGCGCGCTCATCACCCAGTACGAGCTCGTCCACGAGAAGCCGTACCACCTGTTCGTCGTCAGCAATGACATGGAATTCTTCGAGCACGTGCACCCGACCCAGCAGCCCGACGGCCGCTGGGCCATGGAGGTGACGCTGCCCAGGGCCGGCGACTATCGCGTGCTGTCCGACTTCCTCCCTACCGGCGGCTCGCCGCAGTTCGTCGGGCGGACGCTGGAGACCGCGGGGTTCACCGGCGATCTCGAGTCGCAGCAACCGCACCTGCAGCCGGACACGGTCTTCAGCAGGACGGTGGGGTCGATCACCGCCCACCTGGATCTCGAGCCGTCCACGCTGGTCGAGGGGCAGTACGGGCACCTGGCGTTCACGCTGACCGATGCGAAGACCGGCCGGCTCGTGACCGACCTGCAGCCCTACCTCGGCGCCTTCGGGCACGCGCTGATCCTCAGCGAGGACATGCGCGACTACGTCCACTCGCACCCGTTCGAGGGGCCCGAAAGCGACGTCTCGAAGGGGGCCGGCGGCCCGACGGTCACCTTTGAACTCTACATGCCGAGGGCCGGGAAATACCGGGCCTGGAGCCAGTTCCAGCGCAACGGCGAGGTCGTGACCGTGCCGTTCACGGTGAATGTCGCGACGGTTGATGAGGCGTACCGGAATCCTGGTGCGCCGGCAGTAAACCTGCGTTAGACTTCCCCTTACGTCGAACCTCGACGTTCGAACTTCGCAGTTTCCTCGGGCAGGAGGCGCTCATGACTTTTCCTCGTTTGCCCTGGTTCCGTGTCGCACAGACCAGTTTCGCCACGCTGCTCGCGGTTGCCGCGATGTCGGCCATCGGCTATGCCGCGGACCCCACGCCCACCGCGGGGCCGACGACGTTCACGAAGGACGTCGCCCCCATCCTCCAGAACAAGTGCCAGCAGTGCCATCAGCCGAACTCCATCGCGCCGATGTCGCTGATCTCGTACGAGGATGCGCGGCCGTGGGCGCGGTCGATCAAGCAGCGCGTCATCACGCGGCAGATGCCGCCGTGGCACATCGACCCGAGCGTCGGCGTCCACGACTTCAAGAACGACATGTCGCTCAGCGACGCGCAGATCGACACCATCGTCCGCTGGGTCGACGGCGGCGCCATCCAGGGCGACCCGAAGGACATGCCGCCGCCCAAGCCGCTCGTCACCGATAACGAGTGGCAGGGGGTGCGCGACGGCTACGGTCCTCCCGATCTGGTGATCAAGTCATCCGAGTACACGATGGCCGCACAGCACCAGGACGTCTGGTACCGGCCGATGAGCGACATCCCGCTCACCGAGCCGCGCTGGGCACGGATGGTGGAGATTCGTCCGACGCAGCTCAAGGGCCGCAGGATCGTCCACCACTCGATCGCGTACCTGGTGCTCAACAACGATCCCGAGGCCGTGAACACTGGAACGGCAACGGGTGCGACGGCGGCCGATCCGACGCCGGACGATCTCGTCAACCGGCGGCCGCAGTTGATGGAGTGGGCGATCGGCAAGGGGTACGACCGGTTCCGCGACGGCACGGGCAAGCTGATTCTCCCCGGCGAGAAGATCTCGTGGGATCAGCACCTCCACGCCGTCGGCGAGGAGATCACCTCGGGCTCCGAGATCGGCGTCTGGCTCTATCCGAAAGGCCAGGAGCCGCAGAAGCGCAGCTACCTGATTGGGTTCACGGGCCTGAGGAAGTCTCAGTTCGTCGACATCCCGCCGAACTCCATCGCCGCGACCGACGGCTTCACGGTGCTCAAGGAGAACACGCTCATCACGAACTTCCAGCCGCATTTCCACCTGCGCGGCAAGGCGATGCAGGTTGAAGCGATCCTGCCCGACGGCAAGAACCAGATCATCAGCTACGTCGGCAAGTTCAACTTCAACTGGATGACGAACTACATCTACACGGACGATGCGGCGCCGGTGTTCCCCAAGGGGACCGTCATCCACGTGAGCGCGTGGTACGACAACACGCGGGCCAACCCGAACAACCCCGATCCCGACCAGTGGGTCGGCTATGGCGACCGCACCGTTGACGAGATGGCGCACGCCTGGATGAACGTCGTCTATCTCAACGACGACGAGTACAAGGGGCTTGTCGCGGAGAGGAAAGCCAAAGCAGACAAAGCCGCGCCGACTTCGACGAAATGATCCGGAGCGTCGTCGTCGCGATTCTAGTCATAGGGGCCGGCTTCAGCCGGCCCTTGTCGTCTGCGCAGCCCCTCGACCTTGCTCGGGGCGAACAGCTGCCCAACGAGCCGTTCCGGCAGTTCGGCACCAGCATCACTGGTGCGTTCGAGGGGTGGTTCGCCAATCCCGACGGGAGCCGCATCTTTCTCGTCGGCTACCTGAATCGGAACAACAACCAGGCGATCGACGTTCCGATCGGGCCGAACAACCACATCGATCCCGGCGGCCCCGACATGGGGCAGCCGACGCACTTCCTCCCCGGCCGGCACTGGGGCATGTTCGCGATGACGGTGCCGGCTGAATTCACGACGCCCGATCAGCGCCTGACGTGGACCATCGTCGCCAACGGACAGCCGACGACCATTCCGCTGCGGCTCCATCCCGACTACAACATCAGCCCGTTCACCGACGTCGCCGTCAAGAACACACCGCCGATCATCCGGTTCACGGAGCAGGGTCCCGGCACCCAGGGGCCGCTCGCAATGCTGTCGAAGGCCGAGACGCGCACGGCGCGCGTGTCGTCGCCGCTGCCGCTCTCCGTCTGGGCCGAAGACGACGCGAAGTTCGCGAGCGGCACGATGGCGCTGCCGAAGAACCCGCCGCCGCCGGTGCGGCTGTACTGGACGCTGTTCCGCGGACCCGCCGCCGTGATGTTCGAGAAGGACAACCCGCCGATGGACACGCTCGCGGGTGGCGGCGTGAACGTCCCCTTCCGGGGCAAGTCGGCGACCACCGCGAAGTTCTCCCAGCCTGGAGATTACGTGCTCCAGGTCACCGCGAATGATTACTCGGGCGAAGGCGGCGGAGGCGAGGTCTGCTGCTGGACGACCACGCTCGTGAAAGTCACCGTCACGCCGTAAGCCGCCAGCGTCTATCCGTACGTAGGCCGGGTTCCGCGGCTGCCGACGAGCCATGTAGTCGCGGACCCGGCGACGATCATCAATCCGATCCCAGGAACTCGTTGGCGACGATCTCGTACGAGCGCAGGCGGGCCGCGTGGTCGCAGATCGCGGAGACGATCATCACCTCGTCCACCCGCGTGCGCGCGATGAACTCCGCCAATCCCTCGCGCACGGTTGCCGGCGAGCCGACGACCGAGCACGCCAGCCTTGCCGACACCTCCGTCTTCTCCGGCGGCGTCCAGTAGCGCTCGATGTCGTCGATGGGCGGCGGCAGCCGGCCCGGCGCGCCCCGAAGCCTGTTGGTAATCGACTGCTGGACCGACGTGAAGAGCCGGCGCGCCTCGTCATCGGTCGCGGCCGCGAAGACGTTGACGCCCGCCATCGCATACGGTCGATCGAGTTGCGCTGAGGGTGTGAACAACGTGCGATAGGTTTCGAGCGCCGGCATCAGCGCGCCCGGCATGAAGTGCGACGCGAAGGAGTACGGAAGGCCGAGCTCCGCCGCCAGCTGTGCGCCGAACAGGCTCGAGCCAAGGATCCAGATCGGCACCTGCAGCCCGGAGCCCGGAACCGCTCGAAGCCACTGCCCTTCACGCACGGGTCCGAGCAGCGCCTGCAACTCGAGGACATCCTGCGGAAACGAGTCGGCGCTCATCGGCGAGCGCCGCAGCGCGAGCAGCGTCCGTTGATCCGTACCCGGCGCGCGCCCGAGGCCGAGGTCGATGCGTCCCGGATAGAGCGACTCGAGCGTGCCGAACTGCTCCGCGATGACCAGCGGCGAGTGATTCGGCAGCATGATGCCGCCCGCGCCGACGCGAATGGTCTTCGTTCCCCCGGCCACGTAGCCAATCACCACAGACGTGGCGGCGCTGGCGATGCCGGTCATGTTGTGGTGCTCGGCGAGCCAGAAGCGCGTGTATCCGAGCCGCTCGGCGTGCCGCGCGAGATCGAGCGTGTTATGCAGCGCCTCGGCCGGCGTCGAGCCTTCGGTAACGGGCGCAAGATCCAGAATCGACAGTCGCGCGATACGCACACCTCTATTGAACGCCATCGCCGGCCTGGGTTTCACCCCGGGACGACAGCGCTCGCTTCAGTCAACGAATCTTCACACTTCGTCCTTCTGATGCGTGTGGGTGTGCCGGTGGGATCCGGGCGCGTGGTCGTGGTCGTGGTCGTGATCGTGGTGATGCAGCACGTGGCCGTGATCGTGGTCGTGCATGAGCTCCTTCGGCACGTCGGGGAACATCTCGTGCGCGGTGGGCGCGCGGCCGCCTGCCCACTCGACGCCGCCCTTCTTCCGCGCGGCCGCCAGCAGGTCGTCCCACGACAGCGTTGACGGATCGCGC
Organism: Vicinamibacterales bacterium; assembly: GCA_035635535.1. Classification (GTDB taxonomy): domain Bacteria; phylum Acidobacteriota; class Vicinamibacteria; order Vicinamibacterales; family UBA2999; genus Gp6-AA40. Next base: position 26,346 of record DASQAX010000006.1, read on the forward strand.
GCGACCTCGAGCCGCTGCGCCAGCGCGGCCAGCACCAGCTTGCGAATGCGCCGCCCGTCCCATCCCTCGCACAGCGCCGCGAGCTCGTCGAGCCGCGCCCCGTCCTTCGTCAGCGGCAGCAGCGCGGGCCACTGCACGGCGAGCTCGCCGAGTGCGTGTGCGAGGATGCGCGCGATTGTCTCGGCGTCCGGCAGCGAGAACCGCATCACGAGATCCGCGCGCGACAGGAACGCCTCGTCCACGGCCTCGATGAAGTTCGTCGTGGTCACGAACAGGACCGACGGCAGGTTTTTCGCGATTTCGTCGATGCCGAGCAGTACCGCATCGGTCGCGCGGTGGACGTCGACCGGATTCGCCTCGAACGAGGCCGTCGACCGCCGGACGGCAAAGCTCTCCACCTCGTCGATGAGCACGATCACGAACGGCCGCCGGTTCGCGATCTCCGGAATGGTTTCCGTCAGCAGCCGCGTCACGTTCCGCTGGCTCTCGCCGAGCATGTCGCTCGGAAACGCGTGCGGGTTGATCTCGACCAGCGCCGTGGCCCCCTGGCGCGCCAGCGCCAGCGACGCCACCTGCGCGAGCCCGCGCGCCATCGTCGTCTTTCCTGTTCCCGGCGGACCCGCGAGGACGATGAGTCCGTGCGGCAGCCCCGCGAGCATCGAGAGCTTGCGGCCGTGCTGCAGGACGAGCAGCGCCTGCGCGAGGAGCCGCTCCTTCACCTCGCGCGGAACGATGATGGCGTCCCAGTCGCGGTCGTGGTGCTCCGCCGGGAGGACATGCAGCGAGAGAACACCAGGTGGCAGCGCGGAACGCGGAACGTCCATCACTCTCCCGGCCGCTTGTCGTCCGGCCACTGAATCTGCGAGAGCTCCTGCATCGACACGAGCGTGTCCTCCGCTTCCTCGAAGAGCACCATCGGGTCCATCAGCGTCCGCATCGTCTCGAGCAGCGAGTCGAACATGTGGACGCGCACGAGGCGGCACTGGTTCACGGGGTCGTCGTTGAAGTGCTGATGCCACAGGAAGTGATCGACGACGATGAGATCGCCCTTCTTCCAGCGGTAGTGCTGGCCGTTGTCGGGCGCGATGCCCATGAAGCTGTGGCCGTGGCCCTCCACGACGTAGAGCCAGGCCTCACCCGGATGGCGGTGAATCGACTGCGTCTTGCCCGGCGCGAACTGGATCATCACCTGCGTGAGGCCCGACGCCTGGTTGCCGATGGAGCGGTCGTTGAGGAACTTCGTGCGCGTGCCGCGCGGCGTGGCGAGAATCTCCTGCTCGTCGTACGGCGTATGGATGCGGCCCGAGCGGCGCTTCTTCGCCTCGACGTCGACGCGGCGCAGCCGGCGCGCGTACGGATCGTTGCCCGGGATCCCGCCCGAGACCTTCGGGCGCGGCGGGAGCGTGTCGAACGGCTCGTGGCCCGCGTCGTCGATGACGCTCATGCCGAACGTCCAGAGCGTCGGCTCCGACGAGTAGCTCATGAAGCGGCCCGGCTTCTTGCCGTCGTTGCCGTGGCGGTGCCAGCTCCACGCAGGCAGGTGAATCGCGTCCCACGGCTTCCAGTCGTAGCGGACGCCGTCGACCTCCGTCCATCCGCTCCCTTCCACCATGAACAGGATCGCGTCCCACGAATGCCGATGGATGGTCGTCGTCGTGCCGGGATCGACCTCGTGCACGAGCGCGTCGAGGCAGCGCGTCGGGCGGTCCCCGTCCCACCCCATATAGACGCCCGTCCGAAGGCCGCGGGCCGTCGGCTCGAGCGTCACGTCGTCCTTGCGGATGACCGTCTGGCGGTACTTGCGCCATTCGTCGATGAACTCGGCGCGGCGCTTCTTCTGAATGTGGTAGTGGGTCGTCGTGGTCTGTGTTTTGGTGGACATGGGGCGATGTGACGGTTAAACATACATCGCCGTGCGTACGCTCGCCAACGCGGTCTCCTTCGCCGTCGCGCTGTCCGTGGCGCTCGCCGCGCAGGCGCCGTCGCGGCTGGCCGACGCGAGACGCGAAGGGACGCTGACGCTCTACACGTCGCTCGCGCCGACCGAATCGACGCCGCTCGCCGCCGCCTTCGAGAAGAAATATGGCGTCAAGGTGCAGCTCTGGCGCGGATTGTCGGAGGAGGTGGTCCAGCGGACCATCACGGAAGCCAGGGGGCGGCGGTACGCGGTCGACGTCATCGAAACCAACGGCCCCGAGATGGAGATGATCGCGCGCGAGCGGCTCCTCGCCAGCGCCTGGTCGCCCGACCGCCTGAACCTGTTCGTCGTCGGCTACAACACGGCGAAGGTGAAGCGCGCCGAGATCCCGGCGACCTACGAAGGCTTCACCGATCCGAAATGGAAGGGGCGCATCGCGCTCGAGGCGACCGATTCGGAGTGGATGGGCACGCTGATCAAGACGACGCCCGGCGGCAAGGGGATGGACCTGATGCGCCGGCTCGCGGCGCTGCAGCCGTCGCTCCGCAAGGGCCACGTGCTGCTCGCCTCGCTCGTCGCCGCCGGCGACGTGCCCGTCGGGCTCGCGATGTACAACAGCAACATCGAGACGCTGAAACGGAAGGGCGCGCCGATCGACTACGTCCCGGTGCAGCCGGTGGTCGCCCGGCCGCAGGGCATCGGCATCGCGAAGAACGCGCCGCATCCCGGCGCCGCGCAGCTGTTCAGCGAGTACGTCATGTCGCCCGAGGGGCAGAAGCTGTTCGAGTCGATGGGCCGCGTCCCCGCCAGCACGAGCGTGAAGAGCGCGCTGAACGACTTCCCGTTCATCCTCATCGATCCCGTCACGGTGCTCGACGAGTCGGCGAAATGGGAGAAGGTCTGGACCGAGCTGTTCGTCAGGCGTTGATGTTCGCCGCCGTGCTCGTCAAGACGCGGCGCACGCGGTCGTCGGCGCACGACAGTCCGCTCCACAGGAGCACCCCAAGCAGCACGGGAAAGATCACCGGGAACCAGTCCGCGCCGGCGCGGACCTGCGTCGCCACCGCGCCGCCGAAGTACGCGGTGAGCAGCACCGTCGCGAGCACGCGAGTCGCCGGGACGAGGTAGAGCACGACGCAGGCGATCTCGACGATGCCGAGCGGCACGGCGGCCGTGAGTGGATAACCGAGCTGCCGGAAGCCCTCGACCACCGGCGCGATTCTCAGCAGGTGGATCACTCCGTCGAAGGTCATGAAGAGCAGCACCAACGCGCTCAGCACCTGGCCCGTCCGAACCCGTGTCTTCATCAGACTTCCCTCCTGTGATGACTGGTCGAACGGGGTGCGCCTGGATCGACAGCGACGGCTCCGCAGTCGCCGGCGGACTCAGCGAGGCTGGTCCGTTGTCCCGATTTCGAGCCGGCGGGCGTTCCAGATCTCGTACAGCGGCGGATAGACGAGGAGCTCGAGCAGGAAAGACGTGAGGATGCCGCCCACGAGCGGCGCCGCAATGCGCTTCATGACGTCGGCGCCCGTCCCCGACGCCCACATGATCGGCAGCAGCCCCAGGAACATCGTCGCGACGGTCATCACTTTCGGCCGCAGCCGTTTCACGGCGCCCTGCAGGATGGCGTCCCGCAGGTCCGCGCGCGACCGCAGCCGTCCCTCCCGTCTCGCCTGCTCGCAGGCCAGATCGAGGTACAGCAGCATGAAGACGCCGGTCTCGGCGTCCACGCCGAGCAGCGCGATGACGCCGACCCAGACGCCGACGCTCATGTTGTAGCCAAGGGCGTAGAGGAACCACACGGCGCCAATCGCGGAGAACGGCGCGGCCAGCGCGACGAGGAGCGTCTTCGCCATGGACTGCGTGCTCATGAACAGCAGGAGCAGGATGACGATGGCCGTCGCCGGCACGACGAGCGTGAGACGGTCCGCCACCCGTTGCATGTCTTCGTATTCGCCGCTCCACGTGACGGTGTAGCCGGGTGGCAGCGTCAGGCCGGCCGCGAGCAGGCGATCCGCCTCGTCGATGTAGCTGCGGACATCGCGTCCCGCGAGATCGACGTAGACGTAGCCCGTCAGCAGCCCGTTCTCGTTGCGAAGCATCGCCGGCCCGGTGGCGACGGCGATGGTGGCCAGCTGCGCGAGCGGCACCTGCCGGTCGCGCGACCGGGTCGGGACGGGCAGCCGCGCGAGCTCGCCGACGTCGCTGCGGAAGTCGGACATGAAGCGGACGTTGACCGGGTAGCGCTCGCGCCCCTCGATCGTCGTCGTCACGTTCTCGCCGCCAATCGCGTGCTGCACGACCGCCTGCGCCTCGTCGATGCTCAGCCCGTAGCGCGCGATCTCCTCGCGGTTCCAGGTGATGTCCAGGAATCGTCCCGACGCGCTCCGCTCCGCGAACACGCGGCGCGCCCCCGCGACGCGCGACAGGATGGTTTCGACGCTCGCGCCGATCCGGTCGATGGTCGCGACGTCGCCGCCGGCGATCTTCAACCCGATCGGCGTGCGGATGCCCGTCGTCAGCATGCCCGTGCGGCCCTTGACCGGCATGGTCCACGCGTTCGACAGCCCCGGGACGTCCACGGCCTCGTCGAGCTCCCGAACGAGCTGTTCGCGCGAGATGTGATCGGGCGTGATGCGGCGCAGCACCGCCAGCGTCCATCGCGGCGCCCACGACGAGTACCACGTCGGCCGCGTCCGCCATTCGGACACCGGCTTCAGCGTCACGATCGTTTCGAACATCGACAGCGGCGCCGGATCGGTCGGCGTGTCCGCGCGGCCCGCCTTGCCGAGCACGCGGTCGACTTCCGGGAACTGCTTGATGAGGCGATCGGTGGACCGAAGCAGCTGTTCGGCCGTGCCGATCGAGATTCCCGGCACGGTGGAGGGCATGTAGAGGATCGTCCCCTCGTCGAGCGGCGGCATGAACTCCGAGCCGAGGCGCTGATAGATCGGCACGGTCACCGCCATCGCCGTCACCGCGGCGCCGACGACGAGCCACGGGTGCTTCAACGACCAGACGGCAACGGGCTCGTAGGCGCGCACGAGCCGCCGGCTGATCGGATGGCGTTCCTCGGCGTGGATCGTGCCGACGGCCACGGCGTTGACGGCCCTGCAGATCCACGCGGGACGAAACCGGAACGGGCGGACGCGCGTCAACAGCAGCCGCAGCGCGGGATCGAGCGTCACCGCCAGCACCGCGGCGACCAGCATGCACAGCGACTTCGTGTACGCCAGCGGCGTGAACAGGCGGCCTTCCTGCCCCTCGAGCGTCAGCACCGGCAGGAACGACACGCCGATCACCAGGAGCGCGAAGAACGCCGGCGGCGCCACCTCCTTCATGGCCGCGAGGACGACGGCCCGGTGATCGCCGACGCCTCCGCTCTCCTGCCACCGTTCGAGCTTCTTGTGCGTCTGCTCCACGATGACGATCGAGGCATCCACCAGCGCGCCCACGGCGATCGCGATGCCGCCGAGCGACATGATGTTCGCGGTGACGCCCGCCATCCGGAACGGCACGAACGCGGCGAGCGCGGCGAGCGGAATGGTGACGATCGGGATCACCGCGCTCGGCACGTGCCACAGGAACAGGAGAATCACGGCGGCCACCGTGATCATGATCTCGACGAGCGTCCAGGTGACATTGTCGATCGACTTCCGAATCAGGTCGGAGCGGTCGTAGATCGGCACGACCTTCACGCCGTCGGGCAGTCCGGCCTCGACCTCGCGCAGCTTCGCCTTCACGCGGCCGATCACGTCCAGCGCGTTCTCGCCCTGGCGCATGATGATGATGCCGGATACGGCTTCGCCGGCGCCGTCGAGATCCGTGACGCCGCGCCGCACCTCGGGGCCAAGCACGACGTCGGCGACGTCCTTGACGCGGACCGGCGTCCCCCCGCCGCTCGCACCGAGCGCGATGTTCTCGAGATCGGCGGCCGAGCGCGCGTACCCCAGCCCGCGCACCATGTACTCCGCGCCGCCGAATTCGAGCACCCGCCCGCCGGCGTCGCTGTTGCCGCTCCTCACCGCGTCCACCACGCGGCTGATGGGCAGCCCGTACGCGCGCAACCGGTTCGGGTTGACGTTCACCTGGTACTGGCGGACGTACCCGCCGACCGAGGCCACGTCGGCAACCCCGCGGACGCTCTTGAGGTGATACCGGAGGTACCAGTCCTGGTA
>DASQAX010000007.1:0-3822 GCA_035635535.1 Vicinamibacterales bacterium
TCACGAAACGAATCGATGCCGCGGAGGTGGTGGATCCGGAAGCCCCGAGAAGTGGGCCAGCCGCGACGCACGTCTTCTTTGGGGCAACCGTGCGCTATGCCAACGCCGCAGGAACGGAGCGGGTGGTGAGCGTCGTCGGCCTCGACGAGGTCGATCTGGATCGCAACCACATCAGTTGGATGTCGCCGCTGGCGCGCGCGTTGATGAAGTCCGGACCAGGCGACACCGTGATGCTTCACGCGCCGGGCGGCAAGCAGCACCTGCATGTCCTCGGGGTGCGTTACGAGCGCATTCCCGTGGCCCCGTTCAGCGAACCACTCGGGGCCGAGGCCGCGCCGAAGCCGCGGGTTCCCGTCGGCGGTTAGGACAGTCTCGCGAAATCGCCGGCGTGGTCAGCGGCCCATTCGTCGAACGAACGCGCGGGCGCACCAGTGACGTCGAGTACGGTGGACGTCACCAGCGCCGGCTGTCCCACCGCAGCGGCGTACGCAGTCAGCAGCATGTCGGCGACCGGCGGTGGATATGTCATCGCGAGCATCTGTTCCCGCGCCGATTCACGCGAGAGCTCCTCGAAGCGCAGCGGGCGGCCGATCGCCTCGCCGATGATCTGGACCTGCTCACGCTGGGTGAGCGACGCCGGTCCGGTGAGCACGTGCTCGCGGCCGTCGTGCCCCTCGTCGCACAATGCGCGAACCGCCACCGCTGCGATGTCGCGCTCGTGTACCGGCGCGGTCGCGGCGTCCGCATAGAACCAGCGCACCACATCGCCGATCCGGAGCTGCGGCGCCCACCAGTTGCGGCAGTTGATCGCGAATGGTCCGGGCCGCAGGAACGTCCAGCGCAGCCCAGACGATTCGATCAGCTGCTCGACGCCGGCATAAATGGCCTTTATCCCGTTCGGCTGCTGGAAGAACGGGTGAGGGGTGCGATGCGGCGATGTGAGCAGTACGACGCGCCGGGCATGCGCGGCGATCCGCTCGATCGCCGGCGCCGCCGCCGCGAGCGGCGCGATCCACACGAGGAACACGCTGTCGATGCCGTCGAGGCATGCATCGAGTGTGTCGGGTGCGGTGAGATCACCGCCCACGACGTCGACGTCAGCCGGGAAGTCGGCGGAGCGGGGATTGCGGGTCATGGCGCGCACCAGGCAGCCGGTGCTGCGCAGCTGCGATACCACCTCGCTGCCGATCTGGCCGGTCGCGCCGGTGACGAGGACGCGCGTCATCGGCGCGTATCATGTCACGCGTCGCGTCCTGGTCATTTCGCGAGCGGATTCGGGCGCAGCTGCAGCTTCACGAGCTTCGGCCGCGTGCCTTTGCCGCCTTCGAGGTGCCAGGTGGCGCGGCTGGCCGACGCGGTCCACAAGCCTTTGCCTTTCCATCCGGCTTTCGGATCGTCGATGCGGCCGTCGATCTGCTTGACGAAGAATCCCATCGGATAGGGCACGCGCAGCGTGATCCACGTGCCGTCCTCGAGGAAGAGCAGCGAGTCGGACAAGTTGCCGGTGGCGATCGGAATGTTCCTGCCGAGACCGAACGTGTCGTACTTGTCTACCCAGTTGTAGTAGTTGGAATCGGCGGCCGCCGACTCCGGGTTGCCCTTGAAGTTCGGACCAGGGACCGGATAGAACGCCCAGCCTTCATCGCACTGCCGGCCGGTCGCCTTCGGGCCATTCAGCGCACCCCTGCACGTGCGGCGATCGAAGCTCGCGTAGTGCCCGCTCGCGAGCACGGTCCAGAACACGCCGTTGGCATCGACGTCCATGCCGCGCGGGTTGTAGCCGGCGCCGGCGACCCGGCCGTACGGCACCTCGAATATTTCGGTCAGCGTCGTGTACGGCGGGTTCGATCCGGGAATGACGTGCACCGCGGCGCCCGGAAACGCATTCGTGTTGCCCCACACCGTGCCGTCGACCGGACTGACCGCGATCCCGTAGAAGCTCGCGTCGATCCGTTTGTCCTTCGACGGATCGATCGGGTCGTCCGGCTCGACCCACGCGTCCTGCTTGCCGTTTCCGTTGGTGTCGAGAACGAGCGGCGCCCATCCCTGCGCCTTCTGCGCGTCGCCGGTGTCATCCCACACGCGCGTGTCGAACCAGCCGGCGACGCCGCCTTCGCCGGACCAGAGCGTATTGTCCGCGTCGTGCGCGAAGTTGAGGTGGAACGTGCCGAAGCAGGTGTCGAGCGTCTTGAACGACTTCGTCCTCGGATCGTAGACGGCGAGCTGGCGGCTGCTCGTCTCGAGCGGAAAGCGCTTCGCCGACGGATGGCTCGAGCCCGCCTTGCAGAAGGCCGGGTTCTGCGCGCCGCGCAGGCGCGACGTGTTCCAGACGCGCCCCTTCTGATCCATCACGTTGCTGTGCGTGATGACGCGGCTGTTCCAGTAGACCTCGTCGCCCCAGTACGCGGACGGTCCGCCGCGGCGCCGCGCGACCGGGCGCAGGTCCGGATCGATGGTCGGAATCGTGAGCTGCGTCGTGCTGTTCGCGATCGGATCGAGCACGCTGATGCGGTCGGAGCTCAGCTCGTGGACGCCGTACACCGCTCCGTTCGCGTTGACCGCTGGGTTGCGCTTGTCGCTCGCGACCGAATCGTGGAAGTACTCGTTCGGGTTCGCCCAGTCCCACTGCGTGATGACGATGTTCCGCTCGACCCCCCGCGGACGCGGCGGCGCCTCGCGCGGATACTCGCCGGCGGCGATGCGGTCGGTCCAGTCGGCGAGCGTCGCGAGCAGGCGCGCCTTGCCGAACCGGGGGAGGTAGGCATACATGTCGTCGACGCCGGAGTCGGTGCGCCTGTCCCAGGCGTCGACGGAGCTGAGGCCGCGGAAGATCTGCGGGATCTCGCGGGTCGCCTTGTTCCCGAGCTGATGGCACGGCGCGCACGTCGTCGTCTTGATGTTCGCGATCCACTGTGCCTGGCTGCGCATCCCCGGCGCGATGCCGTTGCCGCGCGGCCCGGTGCCGGGGAACTCGCTCTTGTCGGGAATCGACATCAGCGCGAACCAGTAGCTGGCCGGGTAGTACTGCGCCGCGGCGCGCGGATCCGGCGCGAGGACCGCGGTGAGGTTCAACGCCTTCCCGGGGGACGCGGTCACCTTCGGCGAATCGACCAGGCCGTAGCCGCGCACCCACACGTCGTAGGCCGCCTTCGGCAGATCCGGGACGACGTAGCGTCCTTGATCGTCGGTGACGACGATCCTGTTCATCTTGGTGGGGAGGCCGGTCGTCTCGGCAATCACCCAGACGCCCGCTTCGGGTCCGCGGGCGCTGGTGACGACGCCGCCGATGTCGTCGGCGTCGATCGCAACCGTCGGGCGCACCTGCGCTGTCGCGTGCGCCATCGAGAGCGCGAGGGCGACGAGGGCCGTCGGCAGCGCGCCGCGCATGATCACCTGGGTTCGGTGGCCGCCAGCAGTTCGGCGAGATGGCTCTTCCAGACGAGCGGCAGCGAGTGCGTCTGGTGGCCGCGCGTCTGGTCGCTGATCGGAACCAGGACGAAGCGCCCGTGCTTCACGCGTGTGATCTCGCGCTCCATCAGGCGCAGCTCCGGCGGGTTCACGAAGTCGTCCGCGGAGTTGATGGCGAGAAACGGCGCCGTGATCGATTCGAGCCTGGGCGAGGGATCGTAGTTGCGCGACGCGTCGTAGCGGTACGCCGTGTCGTTGGCGTCTGCCGTCGCGAGCTGCGCCTTCACCTGATCCTCGATGTACGTGTCTACCGCGGCCCCGGTCGGATACTGCCGCTGCCACTGCAGCGGCGCGCTGCCCGCGATCATCGACAGGTAGATCGCGGTCACGAGCCCGCGCGGCTGCTTGGTGTAC
>DASQAX010000008.1:0-13501 GCA_035635535.1 Vicinamibacterales bacterium
TGTCATCGTGCTCTCTCCTTGCGCCCCCATATCCTACGCCGAACGGTGCCCGAGCACGACTCTGACGACATGCGACCGCCGTCGTCGGTGAGCAGGATTGCCATCGGGAGCTCGCGGTAACAGGTGCGGGGGAGATTCCGCAGGATATCGAGAATATCCGCCGTCACCAGGTGAAAGTTGTCGAGGAGGGTTTCAGAGCGCCTACGAACGTGGTCCACGCCCGTGGATGACGTCGTCGGCCGTCTGTTGCGGCGGTTGCGGCCACAGCCGGATCAGCGCGATCGGCGGTATGACCGCGGCCGCGACGAGGTACAACCAGCTGCGAGTGGACGTCGCCTCAATCGCCAGGAAGACGGCAAGCGTGACCGCGATCCAGCAGGCGCTGATTACCCATTCGATCCGGGGGTTCAACATGGAGCCCGACTTTCACAAGGGCTTTGATGAGGCTGACCGCGGAAGGACGTGCGGACAGATCAGCGTTCAGGAAAGCGGTGCGCGGTCGAGTATATGCCCCGCGCTCGGAGCGGACAAGGACATTCCCGTCTGCTGTATAGTGGACGAGTTACAGCGCCTCTGAGCAAAACCGCCTGAGCTCGCCTCGTGCCGAGCTCATCCCAGTTGGTCAGCCGCGTCGCCGACTTGCGCGCCACGTTCCGGCCCGCCGCCGGTCCCTGCAACAGAAAGCCTGTCATGTCGATCATCTCCCGCGCGGCTTTTGTCGTCGCGCTCGCAGCCAGTGTGTCCGCGGCCGGGCAGGACCAGGGTCAATACCGGGACTTCCAGCTCGGGGCCTCGGTCGCGACGATCTCGACGCTCACCGAGACGAGGAGCGCTGACGTGACGGTCGTACACGAGCGACCGGCTGTCATGCAGGAACTGCGGTGGATACCGTCATCGTCGGGAGCCGCCGGGCGATCGCGGGCCCGCGGCGGGGGCCTCCAGCAAATCGTCTTCAGCTTCTACGAGAATCAACTCTACCGGCTGATGATCGATTACGAGCGATCGGAGACGAAAGGCATGACCGACCGCGACATGGTCGATGCGATTTCGGCGGTGTACGGCCAGCCGTCCTCGTCGAAGATCTTCAGCGCAGCGACCGACGTCCGGGCCGAGGAGGTCGTCGTCTCACGGGTCGTGGCGAGGTGGAACGGGCCCGGGTATGCGGTGGCCGTGTCGCGCTGGGCATATGGTGGCGCATGGCGCCTCGTCATCGAGTCGATGCCTCTTGCCGAACTGGCCCACACCGCCGATGCGCGCGCGCTCGTCCTGGACATTAAGGAGGGCCCGCAGCGCGAGGCGGAGCGCGCCAGGCGCGAGCAGCAGGGCAAGGACGATGCGGAAACGGCCGCCCGCACGGCGAACAAGGCGACGTTCAAGCCCTGAGTCCGTTTCTGTGGCGTCAGTCGTGGAGGACGACACTGAGCAGCGAGCTGTTGACCTTCAGACCGCCGTTGTATTCGATGAAGCCGAGATCGCGGAACTTGTTCATGAAGAAGTTGACACGCGACCGCGTCGTGCCCACCATCTCGGCAAGCGTTTCCTGCGAGATGTCGTGTACGACGTGTAGCGACTCGTCCGTCTGTCCGTAGCGTGCCATCAGCAGCAACGCGCGGGCGAGTCGTTTCTCGCTCGAGTTGAACAGCTGGTCGATCAGGTCCTCCTCCATGCGGATGTTGCGCGACAGCATATGGACCCTGAAGCGATCGGACAATGTCGGCTCGTCGTGGAGCATCCGCATCATGTGCGCCTTCTCCACCACGAGCACGGTCGTCGGGGTCATCGCCGTGGCCGTCGCCATGCGGCGCGACTGCCCGGCCAGACATCCCTCGCCGAAGAAATCGCCGCCGCCAAGCATCCCCACGATCGCTTCTTTGCCGGCTTTCGAGACCACTGAAATCTTGATGCTCCCCTGCTGGACGTACATCACCAGCTCGGCAGGTTCTCCCTGCGAGTAAACGACGTCACTCTTGGCGTACTTGACGACAGTCCGCTCGAGACCGGCCGAGTCGAGGAACGTGTCGAGATCGAACGCGGTCGAGTTCTCGAGTTTCCGCGCGCCTTTCCGCCCGGCCATTGCCAGAATTTTACCCCCGCTCGGCGTCTTCTGGCGCGCCGGTACCATGTGATGGCTCATGTGTAAGGCGACGCGCTGGTCGGACGACGCCTTTGATGGCGCTGAAGGCGCCTCGAGTCGCCGGCTTATCGCCTGAAGCGGGTCACCTGCCGGAACAGATCCGGGCCATCGGCTTCCCAGCCGTCGGCGGAATCGCGTTCCGTCAGCGATCGCATCCGTGCGAGCGCCGCCTTCCGGTCGCGATCCCCGGTCGCGAGGATGAAGGCGCCTTCGGCTCCGGTTCTGCGGAGGATGCTCCACGTCAACCCGCCGAACCGCATGATGTAGTCGCCCTCGATCGGCCTCGTGATGTATGTGGGACGCTGCATCAGCGGGCCCTGCGCGTGCTCGGCGCCCCGCCGCCCTCGCGTTGATGCTCGGCGATCGTGACGTCATCCATCAGCACGCTCGGCGGCTGGCCGCTGTCCGAGCCGATTCCGGGTCCGCCCATCGAGCCAGGCCGTCGGTACGTCAAGGTGTTCCGCTCGCGTTCGCCGGGAATCATCAACCCCGTGGACGGACGTGCGTCGCTCGTGTTGTCCAAGAAGCCCGGCTTTCTACAGGGCTTTGATGAGGCTGACCGCGGGAAGGGACGTGCGGAGGATCAGCGTTCAGGAAAGCAGTGCACCAGTCAGTGTACGCCCCGCGGCGCCGGCGGACAAGGAGAATCAGGCGACATGAAGAGGGTTCGCTTCGTGTCCCAGAAGGTGCCGGCACGCCAACAGAAGAAGCACGAACGAACACCCCGCGCGATGTGCAATCCAGTACATCGCGCGTTGACATGCCTCGCTACACTCATGGACATGGCGATTCAGCGTGACGACGAGGACGAGCGGCAAAGACGCGTAGACATCCTGGCCGAGCAATTCCGCGCCGCCGAAAAGCGTGCGCTGCTGAAGCGCGGCATCGAGCTGTGGACGAGCACCGAGCTCGGGATGATCGACCGAGCCCCGCGGCCGGTGGCGAAAATCAACTGATAGCCAAACAGATTCTGTACGGCGAGGAGTCGCGGCAGGTGATGCTGCGTGGCGTGCTGCTACCCCGCGCCGCCCTCGGCTTCCCAGGCGGAAACGGCGTTCCGCAGGACCGCGATCCGCTGAATCGCCGCCGCGCGCAGGCGCTCGGCGTCCGCCGCAATCCGGGCTTCTCCGACCCGCGCGTGAAACGCGCCTCGCGCGTCGGCGACGACGCCCGGAAACTGCAGCATCAGATCAGTCATAGGAAAACCCTGGGAACAGAAGCCTGAACACGCCGACCACTGCGCCGAGCAATAGCGGGAGTGCCCACACCACCGCTGTCGCAAGCAGCAGATCGGATGCGACGTCCCACGCACGTCGGAACCAGGAGCGGGCGATGATGCCGGTCATGCGGGATGCTCCACCTCGTCCGCAGTCCCCCGGGATGTTCAATAGTGAACATCGTGTGGCGGCCATCGACAAATACACTGCCGCCGGCCTCCCCCAAGTAAAGAGGCAAATTCGGCACGTGCCCTCGTATGACTGTCTTTACGCCATTCCCGCACACCCCCGGCAATGGGAATGACTCCGTTCCGTTTCTCGACCGATACGACCTCCGCCTCTTCGCCACCCCGCGATCGAACTGCCTGCTGATAGGGCCCGATGCGCTGGTTGACGACGCTTTGACGGCGTGGCAACCGCTGGGTGTGCCGCCTTGACGCGTACCCCTTCCAACCCGTCGGGCGTGGTCCTCGGCGATGAGCGAACGAATCCGCGCGAGCGCCGGGCAGGTGAGGTAACCCGGCCCAGTGGCGCTGCTGCCGACACCGGCGCGGCGGCGATGTTCTATGCCTGCGCCTTCGATCTGCTGGCGCAAACCGAGGCGCAGCACCGCGCGGTGATCGAAGCACAGACGCGTCTGGAAGGATGCCTCGCGGAGTGGAGACTCAATCCGCCGACGCCGGCAGGCCGCCGCGATCGCCTGTCGTTCATCGCCGGCATGGTGCACGAGGTGGTTGCCGCCGTTCGAGTGCAGCGAACGCTCGCCGCCGACATGCAGCGCGCGATGTCGGCGCTTCAAGCAAACGCCGAACAGCTCCGATGAGCGTCCGGCCGCCTCCAGTGGTGCTCGCCACGAGATCAACGGCCTGATCTCCTGAAGCGCGCCATCTGCAGAACAGACAGGTACCGCCCGAATCGCGACCTGGTGGTCAGGGGCGGCGGCGCGTGCGTGGCCGGAATCGACCGCCCGCCGCCGGCCCCGCGTGCGGCGAACGCGTCGCATGCGCCGGCCCCACGTGCGGCGAACGTGTCGCATGCGCCGGCCGCGGCGGCGAACCGCGGCGTTCGGCGTTCTTCCGCGATCGCTCGCGCTCCTGGGCCTTCCTCGCGCGGATCTCCGCGATGCGCTGGGCGTGGGGAATCTCGAGAGGCTTCGCACTGCGCGCAGCGTAGTTGAAGTCCGGAAGCGTCACGCGCGGCAGCGCCTTTCCGATGGCGCGCTCGATCGCCCGCCAGTCACCCTCTTCCTGCGGCGCCACGAAGGTGAACGCTTCTCCCGTCAGCTCGGCACGTCCCGTACGGCCGACGCGATGAATGTAGTCGTCGGGCACCGCCGGCACGTCGAAGTTGACGACGTGGCTGAGCGCCTCGACGTCGATGCCGCGCGCCGCGATGTCGGTCGCCACGAGAACCGGATATTTCCCGCTCTTGAAGCCGGCGAGCGCCTGCGTGCGCTGGCTCTGCGACCGGTTGCCGTGAATCCGCTCGCACTTCACGCCCTGATGCGCCAGATAATCCGCGAGCTGGTTGGCGCGGTGCTTGGTCCGCGTGAACACGAGCGCCTGCCCGAGGATGTTGCGCCGGAACAACTCGAACAGCAGCGCCGGCTTGAGATCCTGCGGTACGGGATAGGCGGCCTGTGTGATGCCGACGGCGGGCGCCGCCTTCCGCTGCAGGCTGATCGTCGCCGGCTTTTTCAACATCTCCGACGCCAGCGCCGCAATGGGTGCGGGCATCGTCGCGCTGAAGAACAGCGTCTGCCGCTTTGTGGGAATGTGACGGAGGATCCGCCGGATGTCCGGCAGGAAGCCCATGTCGAGCATGCGATCGGCTTCGTCGAGCACGAGGTACTCGAGGCCATCGAGCTTCGCATAGGACGCGCGCGCGTGGTCGAGCAGGCGGCCAGGGGTCGCCACGATCACGTCGACACCGCTCCGGAAGGCGTGCTCCTGGGGACCCATCCCGACGCCGCCGTAGACCGAGGCGCCGGTGAGGGCGGTGTGAACCGCAAGCCCGTTGAAGTCTTCGAGAATCTGCGCCGCAAGCTCGCGCGTGGGCGTCAGCACCAGGACCCGCGTGACGCGGCGCGGCCGGTCAATCAGGCGATGCAGGATCGGCAGCAGGAACGCCGCGGTCTTGCCGCTTCCGGTTTGCGCGCACGCGAGCAGGTCGCGGCCCTCGAGCGCCGGCGGGATCGCCGCTTCCTGGATGGGAGTCGGCCGGACGAAACCGAGCTCCCGGATCCCCTTGAGCAGGTCGGCGTGCAGTCCGAGCTTCGTGAAAGGCACGCGCTTACCCGCCCATCCGCGTCTTCAGTTCCTGGTCGATCGCGTTCATGAAGTCCTCGGTCGTCAGGAACGGGTGATCCTCGCGGATGAGTATCGCCAGGTCCTTCGTCATCCGTCCCGATTCGACGACGTCCACGCACACCTGCTCGAGCGTGTCGGCGAAGGTGACGACGTCGGGGGTGTCGTCGAACCTGCCGCGGTACTGCAGGCCGCGCGTCCACGCGTAAATCGAGGCAATCGGGTTGGTGGAGGTGGGCTTGCCCTGCTGGTGCAGCCGGTAGTGGCGCGTCACGGTCCCGTGCGCGGCCTCGGCTTCGACCGCCTTGCCGTCGGGCGACATCAGCACGGACGTCATCAGGCCGAGCGAGCCGTAGCCCTGCGCGACCGTGTCGGACTGCACGTCTCCATCGTAGTTCTTGCACGCCCAGAGGTAGCCGCCGTTCCACTTGAGGCTGGCCGCCACCATGTCGTCGATGAGGCGATGCTCGTAGGTCAGCCCCTTGGCCTCGAACTTCGACTTGAAGTCGGCTTCGAAGATCCGCTGGAAGGTGTTCTTGAACGTGCCGTCGTAGACCTTCAGGATCGTGTTCTTCGTCGAGAGATAGACCGGGTAATTGCGTCCGAGCGCGTAGGTGAAGCAGGCGCGCGCGAACCCTTCGATCGACGCGTCGAGGTTGAACATCGCCATCGCGACGCCGCCGCCCTTGGTCTTGATCACCTCGCGCTCGATCGCGTCGCCGCCGTCCTCGGGCGTGAAACTGAGCGTGATCGTGCCGGCGCCGGGGAAGTGAAAGTCCTGCGCGCGGTACTGATCGCCGAAGCCGTGGCGCGCGACGACCACCGGCTTGTTCCAGTGCGGCACCACGCGCGGCACGTTTCGGCAGATGATCGGCTCGCGGAAGATCGTCCCGTCGAGGATGTTGCGGATCGTGCCGTTCGGCGACCGCCACATCTGCTTCAGGCCGAACTCCTTGACGCGCGCCTCGTCCGGCGTGATCGTCGCGCACTTCACGCCGACGCCATGCTGGCGCGTGGCGTTGGCGGCGTCGATCGTGATCTGGTCGCCGGTGCGGTCGCGCGATTCAATCCCGAGGTCGAAATACTTCAGGTCGATGTCGAGGTAAGGAAGGATGAGGGTCTCGCGGATCTTCTGCCAGATGATGCGGGTCATCTCGTCCCCGTCCATCTCGACGACGGGAGTCTTCACCTTGATCTTGGACATTCACTCTCCTGCGGGGGACACGCGCGCGAGACCGGGGAACCACGAAGGGCGCGAAGAACACGAAGTCAGCGATCACGAAGTTGTTATTGTGTTCTGTTCAGGCACCGACCGCGCGATTCATGCACCGTTTTGTTCCGGCGCGAATCTTCGTGTCCTTCGTGGTTCGCCTTCTCCGCGCTCTTGTCTCATGAACAAACTTCGAATTCTAGATCGGATCGTTGTACAGTACGTATGAGGGGTCCCTGCGATGACGAGGCACGTGGTCACGTTCGCGCTTGTCACGATGTTCGCGGCGTCGGCAACGGCAGTGCTCGACGCGCAGCGCGGCGGTGGCGCGCGCATGGGGGCCGCCAACATGGGCGGCGCCGCAGGGCCGAGCACAGGTGGCGTGCGTGGCGGAGGTCCTCGCGGCGGCGGCAATCCCGGCCCTGGCGCCGGTGCTGGTCGTGGCGGCGGTGCTGGTCGTGGCAGCGGTGGATTTCGATTCCAGGGACGCGTGAACACGCCGCCCGCGCTGCGGTCGATCAACCGGCCTTCGTTCCCCGTCGACGGTCTCAACCGGCCGGCGTTTCCGCTCAGCGGTCCGCTCGGCTTCGGTCCGCAGCCGCGCAGCCCGTTCGACGCCCGCCGCGGCACCTTTACGCGTATTCACCCCTTCAATTCATTCGGCGCTCCGTTCGGCTACGGCGCCGCGTACGGTCCCTCCTACGAGCCGGAGAGCACCTACGACAAGCTGTACCGGACGCCGCAACCCGAGGAGACGACGGGCGCGCTCTTCCTCGACGTGATGCCGTCAACGGCGCTGGTCTTCGTCGATTCCGCTCTCGTTGGAAGCGTCGCCGATCTGCAGGCGCGCGGCGTGATGCTGTCGCAGGGTCGTCACTGGCTGGATCTCGAGGCGCCCGGCTACGAGAAGAAGACCATCGAGATCACGATCAGGGCCGGCGAGCCGTTGCGCTACCGCTTCGACATGGTGCCCGTGCGCACCGCGGCCGTGACGGTGGTCCCCGAACGACCCGAGACGATGTACGCGATCCCGGGCTGCTACGGCGGCAACAGGCCGCCGGTCGCCGCGAACCTGCCGCGAGGATGCGACATCGCGAAGATCCGCGTCATCCGCCCGCAGCCGCGCGTCAACTGACAATCACCGGTAGCCACAGCCGGCCCGACTGAGCTAGCGTACGCGCCGTAGCTCTGAGGAGGACCGCCATGGCCCACGGCTTTCGGACCTCTGGTTGCACGCGACGCGACGCCATCGGCATGCTCGTTACGGCCGCTGCCGCGGTCGCACTCCCCGGCCGCGCGTCCGCGGCGCCTCCCACGTTTCCGCGCGGCAGCGTCATTCGCACGGTTCTCAGAGACTACGACCCCGAGGAGCTCGGGGGCGCGGCGACGCTGTTTCACGAGCACATGTCGCTGGCGCCGGATTTTCTCAACCGCTTTGCTCAATACACCGCCGCGACGCGGGCCGCGGCGGGACTGCCAGCCGCGCCGCCGGCACCGCCGGTGTCGCTCGCCTTCATGCAGGACCTCGACCTGATGGTCCAGGAGCTGACCGCCGCAAAGCGCGAGGGTATCGGCTGCATCGTCGACGGCGGCCATCCGGACATGGGCAGGAGCGTCGCCTTCCTGCGGCAGCTGTCGATGCAATCGCAGATGCCGATCGTGGCCGGCGCCGGGCTGTACACGCAGCCGTTCTATCCGGCGGCGATCGCGACGATGAGCGAAGACGAGATCGTCGGGACGCTGGTCAGGCAGGTCGAACAGGATCCGGTCGGCGCGTTCGGCGAGATCGGATCGTGGGACGACATGACGCCCACCGAACGCAAGGTGTTCCGGGCCATCGGGCGGGCGCACGTGGCGACGAACCTGCCGATCTTCACCCACACGGGGATCCCCGGCAAGGCGGCGCTCGAGCAGCTCGATCTCCTGGAGGATGCGGGAGTGAAGCCCGATCGCGTGGTGATCGGCCACCTCGGCAATCTCGTCGACGCCAGCGTGCCGGTGCAGAAAGCCATCTGCAGGCGCGGCGCGTTCGTCGGATTCGATCGGCAGGGCGGACCTGCAGACGGCGATCAGGTCCAGATGGCTCTCGCGCTGATCGATGCCGGGTATGCGGACAACCTGATGTTTTCGTCTGACCTGGCTCGCGAGACGTTCATTCAGCGCAATGGCGGGCCGGGGTACGCGAAGACGCTGTCGGTGTTCGTGCCCAAGCTGAAAGCGGCGGGCGCAAACGATGAGGTCCTGCGGAAGATCACGGTCGACAATCCGCGACGGTTCCTGGCCTTCGTCCCGAAAAAGCGCCGGCCGTGACCGCCGGCGCCACCGCGTCACCCTGCTGGGCTCACCTTGGCGATCGGCTTGCACCTCTCAACGCTGGGAGGACTACCCATGCTTATCTCGCATAGGACATGGCCGAGCGCGGCGACGATCGCCATTCTCGGCGGCACACTCTGCCTTTCGCAGCCAGCGACTGCTCAGGTGAACTACGGGAGTAACGCTGCCTCGACGATTCCGGCCGGCGTGAACATCCCGATCCGCACGAGCGAGTCGATCGATGCCAGGGCGGCGGACGGACGCGTGTATGCCGGCGTCGTCGATCAGGACGTCTTCGACGTCAACGGACGCGTGGCGATTCCGCGGGGCTCGGCCGCCGAGTTGATCGTCAAGAAGTCAGGGAGCGACCTGTCGATCGATCTCGAGTCGCTGACGATCGACGACCGGCGGTACGCGGTGAACGCGAATACGAACGCCGTCGGCACGACCGGTGTCGGTGAGACGATTGAAAACGGCGCCGGAACGATTGGCGCCAACAAGGACACCGCCACCTATGTCGGCGGCGGTGCGCTTCTCGGCACCATCGTCGGCGCGATCACTGGCGGTGGCAAGGGAGCCGCCATCGGCGCGGCGGTCGGAGCCGCGGCGGGCGCCGGCGCGCAAATCTACACGCACGGGAAAAGCGTCAAGGTGCCGACGGAATCGCTGCTGACATTCCGCCTGGGTCAGGATCTGACCTTCGCCCAGGACACGGGCTTCACGCAAAACGGCTTGCACTATCACCGGTACTGACGCAGACAGGCTACGGGGAAGCCTGTAGCCTTTCACACCGGCAAGGGCGGCATCGGTAGACCAGGAGTGGCGAAGATGATCTCGGTGATCGCCTTGATGCTCCGATTGCCGTACCGGAACGGCACGATCAGCCGGAGAGGCGCGCCGTTGTTCGGCGGAATCGGCGCGTCGTTCATCAGCCACGCCAGCATCACCTGCGGATGCCGGAGCGTGGCAACCTCCTCGTCGACGTAATTGCGATCGGACGCGATCAGGCGGCAGTAATGCGCGCCCGGAATCAGACCGAGCATGTCGGCGAAATCGCCGAACCTGACGCCTGTCCACTTCACGACGCCGCGCGGATTCGGCGCGCCGCACTGCAGCAGGAATGTGTGCGACACGCGTGGCAGCTTCTCCAGCTCCGTGAAATGCATCGTGCCCGCGCGCCGCGCCAGGCCGCGCGTATCGACCTTGATCGCCATCTTCTGGTAGTCGAACTCGATCGCGGGCGCCTGCCGGTTCGCCGTCTTCCACATCAGGGGCGTCGTAATCGGTCCCGCCTCGCTGGCTGGGTGTTCCGGGGCCGAGCCATCGGCGTTGAGCGGCAGCGGTGCAGGAAAACCTTCGCGGAGCGGCCGCTCCACGAGCGAGTCGGGCCACGGCTCCGGCGTTTGCGGCGTTTGGGCGAACAGGCGGTCGCCGGCGATCGCCGCCAGCGATAACCCCGCCAGCGTCGAACCGGAAATCGAGATCGCTTCGCGTCGTGTGACTGCCATCATCCACCTCCGTATTGCGCGCCGGCGACCGTCAGACCCCGGGCTTCGGGCTAAGGCTGAAGCCTATCTCGCGGCCGGCTTCGCGAACCGCGCCGCGTCGATGCGCGCGTTCGGCTGCACGCTGGTCAGCGAGTACACGTTGCGCCCGTCGAGCCAGCTCATCGTCCACTTGAACGGCATCTTCACGCCGGTGTTGCCGACGTCGCGATAGTCGCTGTAGTCCACGCGCGTGACGATGCGGCCGACCGGCGAGGGACCGTAGCGAAGCATCCGCACCAGCAGGCCCGTTTGCGCGTCGAAGCAGAGCGTCGCGAAGCCGCCCGTCCCGAGGTTGCCCTGGATCACGTTCACGCGCCGATCGTTGATCTCGGTGCCGAACCCCGAGCGCCAGTTGCGCAGTGCGCCCTTGATTTGCGCGGGGAAGAACAGCTGCGCCTGCAGCCTGATGCCGTCCATCTCCTGGCCGGTGAGCGCGATCAGCGGGAACGGGCGGTCGGTCGCCGGCGCCGCGTACCAGGCCGCGCGGCCGTCGAAGGTCGTGATGTGCGGGCCGGACGCCGGATGCGCGGCCGTGTAGTACTGGCCGTTCGAATTCACCGCGATCTCGAGCGGCGTATCCTCGGAGTCATCATAGCCGTGGTACGTGCCCGTGCCGGTGAAGCTGGTGAGCGCCGCCACTCTCTGCGCGCCGCCGACGGCCGCGATGTACTTGTCGACGA
This sequence comes from Vicinamibacterales bacterium, assembly GCA_035635535.1. Lineage (GTDB taxonomy): Bacteria > Acidobacteriota > Vicinamibacteria > Vicinamibacterales > UBA2999 > Gp6-AA40. Next base: position 11,408 of record DASQAX010000008.1, read on the forward strand.
TCGATTCCGCGGTCGGCTGCCCCTGCGCCTGCGTGAACGGGTCGCCGGGTTCGTCGGGCGGCGGCATGCCGTACAGCTGATCGATGCTCGGCATCACGTTGGGATTGGCGATGCCGCGGTGGCACGTGTTGCAGGTGACCATCTGGCGGCCGCCGAAGTTGGCCTCGTTGATCTGCTGCATCATCGTGATCATGCGGCGCGCGGTCCGCTTCAGCGGGGTGTCGTCCGCGTACTTCGCCCAGTCGCCGCCGCTGTCGTAGCTGTGGCAGTCGGTGCAGTTCAGGCCGAGCGACGAGGAAAAGAACCCCATCGTCCCCATGAACTGATCGACGGGAATCCCCTTCAGCACCTGGATGTTCTTGAAGACTTCCTCGGCGTTCGGCGGCCTGTCCGGCGCGCCCTGGCCTGTCACGGCAACGCTCCACATCCAGACCGCGGCTGTCGTCACCAGCGCCGCCCCGACCGCTCTTCGTGTTCTGAGCCTCATGCCTGTCTCCTGAGACGCACCTGCGCCTACTTCTTCGGCGCGGCCTCCGCTGCGTAAATGCTCTTCACGGACGCTGCCTCGGTCGCCGACGGAATCATCTCCATGAAGTCGGTGCCCGACGGAAGCAGCGTGAGGCGCAGCTTGTCGCGCGCCAGCCACGGCCGCGTGTAGACCTTCGGGTCGTCGATCGTCACCGTCAGCTCGATCACGTTCTGGTTGACACGATGGTAACGCTCCTCGACCTTCAGATCGCCGCTGTGCGGGTTGCCCGCGTTGTCCAGCCACGTCCGTTCGTCGGTGCCGTTGCTGGTGACGACGAACGTGGAGTCGTCTTCCCAGCGCCCGACCGAGTAGCCGTACCAGCGGGGGTCGGGACTCGTCGGCAGCTGCCGGCCGTCCGTCCAGATGACACGCCATCGCTTCTCGAACATGTAGAGCATCAGCACCTTGTTCGGCATCTGGACGACCTCGAACGGCCGCAGCTCGAACAGCAGCATGCGCGGGAACCCGCCGGGATCCGCCATCGTCGAGAGCGGGTCGTTGATCTGGTCCGCCGGAACCATCCGCGCGCCGTCGCCCGAGTGATGCGTCTTGCCGAGCGCGTCGCCGGCGGGCGTCAGCGGCGAGGTCTGCATCCCGCGGGCACCGATGCCGCCACCGCCGGCGTCCCAGATCCCGCTGAAGTCGCGTTTCGGCGCCGGCGCGGACGTCGGGGGCGCGGCCGTCTGCCCGCCTGGATTGTTCCACGGAAGGTTCTGCGCGAACCCGGCCGTCGTCCACATCGCGACTACCGCGGCACCGACGAGCAGGAAGCGTCTCATGCGAACCCTCTTTGCGTTACCTTCTTTGGGCCGACCTGAAGGTCGGCCCCTACGATCATAGAGGCTGAAGGTCGGCCCCTACGATCGTAGAGGCGGACCTTCAGGTCCGCCTTTCTAAAAACCTCGAACCTATTGCGGCGCGGGCGCCGGCGGCGGGCCGCCCGCGCTGAGCGTGCTGCCGTCGGGGCGCGTGACCGTCCGCAGCCGGCCAATCGGCGCGCCGTTCTTCACCGGCTGCAGGTTGACCATGACCATGTCGCCGACCTTGAACGAGGTCCGCGCCCAGCCGCGCTTGGTCATGTCGGTCGGATTGCTCACTTCGACCGCCCAGTTGCGCACGGTGCCGGTCTCGTCCATCGCGTCGAACTTCAGGAAGCAGTGCGGATTGGCCCAGATCCAGTCCGTCACCGTCCCCTTCAGCGTGAGGTCCTTCGCCGTGTCGAAGCTGGCCGTGCCGTGGTGCGCGAGGGCGGGAGCCGAGAGCAGAAAGAGTCCGAATGCGGCGCAAATCACGCCGAAGCGCTTGGCTTTCACAACGGACCTCCAAGTGAGTCGGGCGAGAAGGTGGAGAAGGCCTACCAGCGGTTGGACCTGGGGGGACGCGTGAGCAGGCGCGCCGGGTTCCAGATCTGGCCGCACGTGGCACATCGCCAGTAGGTCGCCGCCGAAATGATCTTGCTCGTCGTGCTCACCGACGGCGAGCGGCAGAACGGGCACGACGCCGGCGGAGGCGCCGTCGCGGGGTTGAAGTCGTTCGGTATCGTCATGTCAGTGTGAGACGTTCCG
>DASQAX010000009.1:0-9667 GCA_035635535.1 Vicinamibacterales bacterium
GCGGCTGATGGGCAGCCCGTACGCGCGCAACCGGTTCGGGTTGACGTTCACCTGGTACTGGCGGACGTACCCGCCGACCGAGGCCACGTCGGCAACCCCGCGGACGCTCTTGAGGTGATACCGGAGGTACCAGTCCTGGTAGCTCCGCAGCTCGGACAGCGAGTGCGTCCCCGTCGTGTCGGCGAGCACGTACTGAAAGATCCAGCCGAGCCCCGTCGCGTCGGGCCCGAGCTCGCTCGTCGCGCCCTGCGGCAGCCGGGCCAGCACCGGCGACAGGTATTCGAGCGTCCGCGACCGTGCCCAGTAGATGTCGGTGCCGTCCTCGAAGATGACGTAGACATAGGAGGCGCCGAAATCGGAGACGCCGCGCACGGTTTTCACGCGCGGCGCGCCGAGCAGCGCGGTCACGATCGGAGAGGTCAGCTGCGCGTCGACGACGTCAGGACTGCGGTCCCACCGCGAGTAGACGATCACCTGCGTGTCGCTGAGATCGGGAAGCGCGTCGAGCGGCACGCGCACCATCGACCACGCGCCGGCGATGGCGGCGAGGATCGCCGCCAGGATCACGGCCACCCGGTGCCGCGCGGACCATTCGATGACGGCGCCGATCACGGCAGCGCCTGGACGCCGGGCGCGCCGCCGCGGACGCGGCGCTCTGCATCGACCACGAACGTGCCGGCGACGACCACGCGCTCGCCGGACTCGAGGCCCTTGACGATCTCGACGCGGCCGCCGGCGCGCCGGCCGGTCTCGACCTCGCGCGGTTCGAAGACGCCCGCGCTGCGCTCGACGAATACCGTACGTGTGATGCCCGAGTCGACGATCGCGTCGGCCGGAACAGCAATCGTGGGAGGCATGGCCACGGACAGATTGACGTCGACGAACATGTCCGGCCGAAGCACATCGCCGGTGTTCTCGACATCGAGGCGGACAGTCGCGGACTGGCTGTCGGCGTCGAACTGCGGCGGGACGTCGCGGCTCACGCGCGCGCGCAGCGGTGTCGAGCGGCCTGGAACCGACACCAGGGCAGCCGCGCCGGGTGTGACGTATGCGGTGTCGGCGCCAGACACGCTCGCCAGCACCCACACGCGATCAAGAGCGGTGATCCGAAACGCTTCGTCGCCTCTCGCAAGCGTCTGCCCGACGGACACGTTGCGCATGACGACGAATCCATTCGCCGGCGCGAGGATCCTGATTGTCGTTGGCACCTGATGCGTGCGGCCGATCTCCTCGATTTGCGCGCTCGACATGCCGAAGGTCAACAGCCGATCGATCGTCTGCTGCAGGGTGGCGGCGGCGAGGTCAGTTGAGGCCGCCGCTTCGCCCGCGTCCTTTGCGCGCGCGAGCACGTCGTGCGCGACAAGATATGTTTGAATCGGACCTCGCGCCTCCGGCGTCGAGATCGTGGCGAGCCACTGCCCCTTCTCGACGCGGCTGCCGGTCGTGACTGCCGCGACTTCCCGAATGACGCCGTCCGTCCCGATGTTGATCCGGAAGAGACCTGCTTCGTCGGCCGCGACGCGCCCGAACAAGCGCAGGCTCCCGGTACTCGCGACTCGCTCGACATCGGCAACGCGGACACCTGCCAGCGCTTGCTTGTCCGCTTCGAGGCGCACAACCCCGGGTGCGCCGTCACGGCGAGCCAATGCAACGGTCCGCGCTCCTTCACCGTCGTCGAAGATCGGAACAAGATCCATCCCGCAATCCGGCGCCTTGCCGGGTTTGTCGGACGTGTACGCAGGGTGCATCGGATCGACGTAATACAGCGGTGCGCGGGGCCGTGCGCTTGAAGCGCTCACGGCCTCGCGACGCTCGAACCAGGCGCCGGCGACGAAGCCGGCGCCAAGCACGCCAATCAAGACACCCGACCAGCTCGCTCTGTTCACGGCTCTCTCCCGGCCACGGTTCAGGGTTTACTGATCTCCCATCCGAACATCATCGTGTGATCCTCATGTGCGAGGTTGTGGCAGTGAGCCACATACGGCCCGATGAACGTCCTGAACCTGCGGAAGATCACGACCGAGTCACCAGGCCCCAAGGGGATCGTGTCTTCCTTGCCGAAATCGTCGATGTCGGCGTCGACCGCTCCTGAGATCGGCAGCTTCGGTGTTGGCACGCCGTTTCGTGAGAGGACCTGATGCTCCTCCTGGTGAATGTGCATCGGATGCACCCACCCGCCTCCCCCATTCTTGACTTTCCAAATCTCCCCCGCTCCCAGCGGATCGCCTCTTCTCGGTGAGGCCAGCGGCACGCACGACTGGAACGGAAGGTCGTTGACCAACCACTGGGTTTCCGCGACGAACGGATCGGAGCCGCCGGCGCCGCCACGCTGCAGCTCGAAGCTGCGCGGCTGTCCGGCAGCGTTGATGTCAGGCAGATCGCGCAGTTTCGTCGGGATGACGCTGTGGTCTTCCGCCGCGTTGTCGTCGCGGATGACGAACTTGATGATCGGGGCGCGGTAGCCCGAACCGCTCTCGGGCTTGCGTCCATCGGGCATGTTCAGGACGTTGACGAGGTAGATCTCATCGTCTTTGCGGGTCGGGTCGCCGTTCTGATAATGCGTGAAATCGATGATCAGCTCGCGGCGCTTGGCCGGCCAGATCTTGATCGAGTTCCGAAGCACCGGGTACGGCAGCAGTCCTCCTTCGCTGGCGATCTGCGTGAACTGCATGCACTGCTCTCCATCGCGCAGCTGATATTGGCCCTGCGTTCCCCGCGCCTCTGTCACGTGTCCGGTCATCAGCTTGAACTCGTAGAGCCGCGCGATCGACGAGTCGAGCAGCCGGAAACGGTACTTCCGCCGTTCGACCTCGAGGTAGGGATAGGCGGTGCCATTCACCGTGAACACGTCGCCGACGAACCCGCGATCGGGAAAATGGCGGAAGAACGTTGTCCCCCACGCATCTTTGTTCCCGGCCGGATAGGCGCACGCGGCGTGATAGTCCTTGTGCGGCGTCACCCCGTCATCGAACCGGAAATCCGAGAAGGCGAGCGGAATGTCGTAATCCACGCCACCCGCGGCATTGCGAACGCCTGGCAGCCCGAGAGCTGTTCCGCCCTTCGTTTCATCGCCAGGATCGAGTATCGGATCGTAGAGGGGGTACAGACCGGCGAGACCCTTGTACACATTGGCGCCGGTGAAGCCCTCATAGTGATCGTGGAACCAGAGGAACGACTGCTTCTCGCGATCGTCGCCGCCGGCGGGAAAGTTGAGATAGAGGTTGTCGACCCATTCGCCGGTCTCATAACCGCCGGGCTTGAAGTGCGGATTGCCGTCGCTCTCGGGCGCCGTGTGGCCGTTGTGCAGGTGCGTCAGGAACTGACGGCCTGGAGCGCCGAAGTCGCCGACATCGAACGAATTCGGATTGAAGTCAAGGTTGTTTTCAAAGCGAACCAGAACAGGTTTGCCGTACATCGCATTGATCATCGGACCGGGAAACTGCCCGTTGTATCCGAAGATCGTGCTGGGCGGCAGCTTCTGGGACCCCGACATTCCGCTCTTCGGGTTCGGAACCGACAAACCCGCGGAATTGATCGGCTCCACCATTGATGTCGTGAACGTATGTTGCGCAACCATCAACCTGAGGTGATAGACGTCGATCTCCTGGGATGCCGATGGCCAGATCTGATGTGTGCTCGAGCCGTGCGACGACTGACGAAGCCGGTCCGGAGGGTACAGCCACAGGTCAACCTCCGATTTGGCGATCGGGGCCAGCGGCGGAGGGACGGGAAGTTTGTCCTTGAAGGGACTCAGGATGAACGGACTCGTGGGATACACCTCCACCGCCTCGTTACCCGCGCAGGCGTCCTGGAGAATTTCACTGAGCGACGGTTTGAAACACGCGTTCGACAGTCTGTTGTCCGCGAACGCCGGACGGGCGGCCCCACCAATCAGAGCGGCGCCACCGAGCCTCAACAGGTCTCGACGATTGAAGCGGAGAGCATCACGGTTGCTCATCAGCGGTTCTCCTTCGAGAGATTGAGAGATTAAGAGATCGAAAGAACAAAAGCCCGATGCGCGCGCGTTGGGGCCTCTGCGCGCCACGGGCCTCTGTTCGAATTCAGACGGCGAACCGGCGAGACGGTGACGTCAGTGCGGCTCTGGTCCGACCATCCGGTTGATGGCCTTGCAGCGGCTGCACTTTATTTCGATGTGTTTGCCCGGCCTGAGACCATGCTGCTCGATCTTCTGGAGCAGCCGGCCGCAGCCGCAGCAGCGAATCTCCACCCACCGGATGTCATGATTGCTGTCCGGTGTGACTTGGCCCGCAGGGAGCATGCGACCCTCCAAGTACAAAATCACCATCAAGCATGAGCGTTCAAGAACGCGTAATTTGCTGCGAGTCAAGATGACTGTCAAGTCGGAACTGCACGCCGACGGCAAAATCTTCGGCCACCAAGAATTTCCTCGGCACACACCGGTCTTTTTCTTCGGATGATCGGGTTTTCCCGGTAACCTCGCAGCCACCTTTGCTTTCATTTCGTCTTCAGGCGCGATCCCGCCAGATAGCGAATCGCCGTTGGTCGATCGCACGAGACGCCAGCGCTCCGCTGACGTCCTGCGAAAGGTGCGCTCATTCTGCGTAAGTCCGTCTCGGAGCCTTGATCTCCGTGCTATCGTGCGCCGCATTTCCTGGCTGCGCGCACCGGCCGCGCGCGATCGACATGAAGACGATCACCTCTTCGGTGAAGCTCGCCGCCGACCCCGCGCTGGCGTACCGCGACGTGCTGCTGGAACCGGCGGTGATGCGCGACCGGCTGGCGTGGGCGCTTGGCATCGGCGCGCCGGCTGCGGTCGGTGACGTCGCGCTCGCACGCGTCGACTACCAGGTGGGCGAGAGCGTGCGCGCGGTGTATCGCGTCGATATCGATGGCGCCGCGCACACGATCGCCGCACGGATGTTCGCCGGCGCGACGAGCGGAGAGGCCTATCGCCGATCGGCGCCGGCCGCACGCGGAGTCGCGGCCGTCCGCGGCATCGCCCACGACTTCGAGATCGGCACCATCTACTGCGTGTTCCCGAACGACCCCGCGATCGCCTCGCTCGACGCGATCCTCGACCCCTCCACGACCGTGCCGGGCTTCGACACCGGGGCGCCGGTTCGTAAGCGGCTCGTCGCCTATGCGCCGGAGAAATCGGCGACGCTCGCTTGCGAGGACGGCGCCGGGGTGACGATCGCGTACGCCAGGGTCGCGGCCGCCCAACAGGCGGCACGCGACTACCACACGTACACGAACCTGCGCGCGAGGCTGGATCCGCTCAGTCCCTGGCTCTGTCTGCCCGCGCCGCTGGCCTACTCGAGCGCGCACCGGACGCTCTGGCTCGAGGCGCTGCCGGGGCGGCGAATGGCAGACTCGCGGGGGGATGACGAGGTCTCCGACCTCGAGAAGCTCGGCGCGGCCATCGCGGCCTTTCATGGCCTCTCGCTGCCGGACGCGCCGCGCTTCGATCGGGTCGCGCCGGAACGCCTCGCGAAGGAGGCATCGATCATGCGCAGCAGCCGGCCGGACGCTGCCGACGCGATCGATCATCTCGCGGAGCGGCTCGCGGCGACCGCGGTGCCGGACGAAGGGCGCTCCTGCCTGCACGGCGACCTGCATCCCGGCAACGCCATCGTCTCTTCCGATCGGGTGGCGCTCGTCGACGTCGAAGAAGCCGCCATAGGCACAGCGGCGGCGGACATCGCGAGCCTGCTGGCGGAGCTCCTGTACCGCCGCGAGACGGGCGAGCTGTCCGCCGACGAGTGCCGGAGCCGCGCGGCTGCGTTTCTCGTCGGGTACCGCTCGCATCGCGAGCTGCCGCGCCGCGAGTCGCTGGCGTGGCACACGGCGGCGGCGCTGTTCGCCGAGCGGGCGGCTACCGCCGTCACGCGCGTGCGTCCGCTCGGCCTCGAACATCTTCCCGCGCTGCTGGCCACGTCGGAGCGCCTGCTCGATCGCGGATTGGCGGCGATATGACACCCTCCATGCCTCGCCACCGTGTCTGGTGGCGGCGGGCGCTTCGCCGAAGCGCTCGACATGATGGTCATCGAGGCGCACGACGACCTCCCGCTCGCCTCCCTGCCGATGACCATCATCAGGGACCGCTGTGCCCGGAGCAGACGTTGGCGGACGTCGGCCCCGCGGCACAGCGGCGCCCGGTATCACGCGCCGGCTAATCCGGTCGCGTCAGCAGCGCGGCGATCGCGACAACTACGGCACGCACGCCTGCTCGAGCGCATGCGCGCGCGAACCGTCGCGCCCCACGCCCGCGAGCTGCTCGGCGAAGGTCTGAAGCGGCACGCGATTGCCACCCTGGCCCACCGCGGGCACGAGCGCGAAGAGGTCCGCTGCCGCCGCCGGTGTTCCGTCGGGTGACGGGTCCGGCGTGAGCCTGCCGGCCGGGGTCTCCGCGTACCCGACGGGCACGCAGATCGACGGATGATCGAACGGCGCCCGCTCGAACCGAACGCGATCGTCGGTGAGCGCCTTCAGGAACTCGACGACCGCCGCACGGTCCTGCTCGTTCATCCGGATATTGCCCATGCCCGGCCCGAGGTTGCCGCCCGCGGGCACGTCGCCGTTCCTCGCGTAGAACTCCAGCACCTGCTCGAGCGTGGCGGCGCCACCGGTATGGAAGTACGGGCCCGTCAATTCCACGTTGCGCAGGCCGGGCGACTTGAACGCCCCGCTCGCGCGCCCCGCCGGCGCGGCAGGAAACAACGGCGAACCGAAGGCATCCAGTCCCGCAGTGCCTGGATCGTCGTCGATGGCACTGACGCCCGTCCGGAAGAAACCGAGCGCGCGTGGGTCGAGCGGATCGCCCCGCAGCGCGGTCGTGATGCCCGCGGCCGACAGCTCGGGACCCTGATGGCAGCGGGTACATTGCGACCCGCCGGCGCGGAACTCGTTGAGCCCCTGCTGCTCGATGCCGCTCAACGCGGTGGCATCGCCGGAGAGAAAGCGATCGGCTGGCGTGTCGTCGCTGACGAGCGTCGCCTCGTAGGCCTGCACCGCAAGTCCGAAGAACAGCCCGAAGTTGTAGGCCATCTGGGTGAACTCGCCGGGCCGCCCGGGTTCACCCGCAGCGGCGACCACACGGCCATCGGCATCGATCACCGCGGGGCTGCTCCAGAACGCAGGCTGAAACGCCGCGCGAATCAGCGTCGCGTAGCTCACGGTCGGTCGAAGACCCGTGCCGGCGGGATCGGCAAGCGGGCCCAGGACGCCGTCGTCCTCTGCCACGTTCTGGCGCGCGAGCGGCGTGAGCGTGAGCATCTTGCGGCCGAGGTACGTCCACGCCCGGCCGTCGTACGACATCTCGACCCCGTTCAGCGGAGGCCCGACCGCCTGCGACGCGAGGCTCGACGCGTCGAGCCGCACCGCCGCCGGCCCGAGCGTCCCTCCCTGGACGACGAGCACCTGTGCGCGGGCATCCGCGGAGCCGAAGGGCGTCACCGCGTTGAACACGTTGCTGGCGCGGCCGTCCCAGAAATTCCGCAGGTAGAAAACCGCGTTGACGACGGTCGGCGTGTTGCGCGACGTCACCTGTCGTACCTTCAGTCCCCCGAGGGTGAACAGCCCCGCGCTGCCGGTGTCGGCGCCGAGGTCGGCGGCGCGACGTATTTGAGCGAGGCCCGGTGGCTGTGGGACTGTGACGCCCTTCAGCGACCCAATCGCGTTCGCCCCGCCACCACCCTGGGCGACCACCACCGCGGAGAGGACGCACAGCGCGCCGCAGATCACCAGGAGCTGGTTGTCGCGTGAATTCATGTAAGCTCGCCGACAGGAGCGCACTCATGATTGATCGGCAGGCGCCGATTGGGTTCCTTGGTTTTGGAGAGGCCGGCTATCACCTCGCCCGCGGCCTCCGGAGCGCCGGCGCGCCGCCGCTCGTCGCCTTCGACATCAACGCGAATCGGGGCGCGGCCGGCGAACGCATTCGCGCCCGTGCTGCCGAAACGGGCACCCGTCTCGCGGAGACGCCGGACGAGCTGGCGCACGGGACGACGCTGATCCTCTCCGTCGTCACGGCGGCATCGGCCGTGGAAGCCGCCGGAAGCGTGGCCGCGGACCTCACGGCCGATCACCTCTACGCCGATTTGAACTCGGTCTCCCCCGCCACGAAGGGCCGCGTCGCGGCGGTCATCGCCGGTGGCGCGGGGCGTTTCGTCGAGGGCGCAATCCTGGCGCCGGTGCCCGGCGTGGATCATCGCGTGCCGATCCTCCTCAACGGACCGTCGGCGCCGGCGCTCGTCAATGCCCTGTCGCCGTATCAGATGCGTCTGGACGTCATGAACGCCGCGATTGGCGCGGCCGCCGCCGTCAAGATGTGCCGCAGCATCGTCATCAAGGGCCTCGAAGCGCTGATGCTGGAGTGCGCGCTGGCGGCCGGTGAGTACGGGGCGGCCGACCGTGTCTACGCGTCGCTCGGCGAGACGTACCCGGGCATCGACTGGCGGAAGACCGCCACCTATATGATCGGCCGCGTGCTGGAACACGGCGAGCGGCGCGCGCGCGAGATGGAGGAAGTGGCCAGCACCCTTCGCGCGGCCGGCATCGAGCCGCTGATGGCGGAGGCAACCGCCCGCCGCCAGGATTGGGAGGCGGCCCTGCGACGCGAGGGGCGCCTCGACGGCCCGCGTCCCGCGACTGCCAGCGCACTGCTCGACCTGCTGGTCGACGGCCGCGGTGCAGCCGGCACCCGTAAGGCCGCCGTGAGATGAGGAGCATCCGTGCCCGCCGCTTTTCCCCGTTTCGGTGACGTGGCTCACGTCGGCCACGTCGAGCTGTTCACGCCCCGGCCGGAGGCCAGTCTCGATTTCTTCACCTCGGTGGTCGGCCTGCACGAGACCGCGCGCCGCGGCGAATCGGTGTATCTGCGCGCGTGGGGTGATTACGAGCGTCACACGCTCAAGCTCACGGGACATTCGACGTCCGGCCTCGGTCACCTCGGCCTCCGCGCTCGCGACGCGGCGACTCTGCAACAGCTCGTCGCGCATCTCGCCGAACACGGCGTCACGGGCCAATGGACGGAAGACGAAGGGCACGGGCCGGCGTACCGGGTGGCGACGCCGGACGGTCACGCGATCGAGCTCTATTGGGAAACGGAGCGATTCAAGGCGACGCCGGAGATTTCGACCGCCTTCAAGAGCCAGCCGCAGCGGTACGTGCCGCGTGGCATCGCGCCGCGACGCCTGGATCACATCAATCTGCTGGCGCACGAGGTCACACCCACACGCCAGTTTTTCCACCAGCACCTGGGCCTCCGGCTGACTGAACAGATCATCCTGGACGACGGCACCGAAGCGGGTGCGTGGCTGTCGGCCACCAACAAGTCGTACGACGTGGCGATCACGCATGACAGGACCGGGGCGGCGGGACGGCTGCATCACGTCACGTTCATGATGGACAGCCGCGAGGACGTGCTGAGGGCGGCGGACATCCTTCGCGACGCGGACGTGCCGATCGAGACCGGGCCGCACAAGCACAACATCGGGCAGACGTTCTTTCTCTACTGCTTCGAGCCCGGTGGCAACCGGTTCGAGATTGGCGCCGGCGGCTATCTGATTTTCGATCCGGACTGGAAGCCGATCGTCTGGACGCAGGCGGAGCGTGCCAAGGGACAGGCGTGGGGGCTGCAGACCGTGAGCTCGTTCCACACCCGGGGGACGCCACCCGTCCCGGG
>DASQAX010000010.1:0-13255 GCA_035635535.1 Vicinamibacterales bacterium
CCGCTCGGGTATGGCGGTCCCCACGCGGCGTTCTTCGCGACCCGCCATGCCTTCGTCCGACAGGCGCCCGGCCGCATCATCGGCGTGTCGGTCGATGTGCACGGCCACAAGGCGTACCGGATGGCGCTGGCGACGCGCGAGCAGCACATCCGGCGGGAGAAGGCGACGTCGAACATCTGCACGGCGCAGGCGCTGCTCGCCAACATGGCCGCGATGTACGCCGTGTACCACGGGCCGGAGGGGCTGAAGGCGATTGCCGGCCGCGTCCACGAGCTGACGCGGATGCTCGATCGGGAGCTCACCGCGCTCGGCGCCCGGCAAACCAACGCGTCATATTTCGACACGCTGCGGCTTGACGTGTCCTCAGGGGTGGATCCAGTTCGACGGGCGGCGCTCGAGGCGGGCATCAACTTCAGGTACATCGACAGCACGTCGATCGGCATCTCGCTGAACGAGACCGTGACGACGTCCGACGTCCACGACATCGTCAACGTGTTCGCGAAGGCGTTTGGCAGGGTAGGGCGCGTCCTTTCGGACGCGCCGGGTCCAGAAGGACCCGGCCTACACCCCGACCTTCGCCGAACGTCGCCCTTCATGACCCACCCGGTCTTCAACACGCATTGCTCGGAGACGCAGATGATGCGCTACATCCGGGCGCTGGAGCGGAAGGACATCGGCCTCGACACGTCGATGATTCCGCTCGGCTCGTGCACGATGAAGCTGAACGCCGCGACCGAGATGCTGCCGGTGACGTGGGAGCACTTCTCGCGCATCCATCCGTTCGTCCCCGCCGACCAGGCGCAGGGCTACGCGCAGATCATCACGGAGCTGGAGGAGGCGCTGAAGGAGATTACCGGCTTCAGCGCGGTGTCGCTCCAGCCCAATTCCGGCGCGCAGGGCGAGTTCGCGGGCCTGATGGTCATCCGCGCCTACCACCGCGATCGCGGCGACTCGCACCGTGACGTCGTCCTGATCCCCGCCTCGGCGCACGGCACCAACCCGGCGAGCGGCGCGATGGCGGGCATGCGCGTGGTCGTGATCGCGACCGCGGCGAACGGCAACGTCGACGTCGCCGATCTGCGAAAGAAGGCCGAAGATCATCGCGATCGCCTCTCGTGCCTGATGATTACGTATCCGTCGACGCATGGCGTCTTCGAGGACGAGATCAAGACCATCTGCGGCATCGTGCACGATCATGGCGGCCAGGTGTACATGGACGGCGCGAACATGAACGCGCAGGTGGGGTTGACGAGCCCGGCGTCGATCGGCGCGGACGTGTGCCACCTGAACCTGCACAAGACGTTCGCGATTCCGCACGGCGGCGGCGGTCCGGGCATGGGGCCGATCGGCGTCGGGGCGCACCTCGCGCCGTACCTGCCCGGCCATCCCCTCGCCCGGACTGGAGGCGAGCGGGCGATTCACGCGGTTGCCGCCGCGCCGTGGGGGAGCGCGAGCATCCTGCTGATTTCCTACGCCTACATCCGGATGCTCGGCGCCGAGGGGATGACCGACGCGACCCGCTACGCGATCCTCAACGCCAACTACGTCAAGGCGCGGCTCGAACAGCACTATCCCGTGCTCTACGCGCGCGCCAACGGCCGCGTCGCCCACGAATTGATCTTCGACCTCCGCGGGTTCAAGCCGGCGGGCATCGAGGAAATGGACGTGGCGAAGCGCTTGATGGATTACGGCTTCCACGCGCCGACGGTCTCGTTTCCAGTCGCGGGAACGCTGATGGTGGAACCCACCGAGAGCGAGGACAAGGCGGAGCTCGATCGGTTCTGCGACGCGATGATCCAGATCCGGCGCGAGATCGACGCCGTCGTGAGCGGCAGGGCGGATCGCACGGACAACGTGCTGAAGAACGCACCGCACACCGCGGAAGCGATTGCGGCGACAGACTGGTCGCATCCGTACTCCCGGGAAGAAGCGGCGTTCCCGCTTCCGTTCGTGCGCGCGAACAAGTTCTGGCCGAGCGTCGGCCGTATCGACAACCCCTACGGCGACCGCAACCTCTTCTGCTCGTGTCCGCCGGTGGAGGCGTTTGCCTGAGCGAACTATCCTCGTGCCGATGCGTCTAAACCGTTGGTCCAGTCAGGTTGAGGTGCCCCGCATCGCGCGCGTACTCCCGTCCTACCTGGCCGGCGTCGTCGCCGGCGGCACGCTCGCCGTCCTCGCGTCGAACTACGCGGCGCGCGACGACATCTACGTCATGATCGCCGTGCTGCTCGTCGTCGGCGCGGCGCTGATGGGCGGCACCGGTCCCGCGATAGCCGTGGCGATCACGGCCGTCATCGGCGACGACGTCGTCCTCACCGGGCGTCTTCCACCGGTGGACCAGTGGAAGGACGAACTGGTGTTCGGCACCATTGCCGTGGCCGTCGGGCTGCTGGTCTCCGCGAAGAGAAAGCAGCAGCTCGAGGCGCAGCGCCTGGCGGTGCGCGAACGCGAGCTTCGCACCGAGCGGGACGCCATTCTCGCGGTGATTTCACACGACGTGCGCAACCCGCTCGCGGTCATCAGCGGGTCGGTCCGGCAAGTGCTGGCGAGCCATGACGCGAAGGGAGAGATGACGCGCGCCTTCCGCCGCATCGACGCCGCGGCCGCGCAGGCGACGCACCTGATCGACGTGCTCGCGGACCTTCGCTCGATCGACGGCAACGCCATCCAGCTCGATTTACGGCGGGCCGATTTACGGCAGGTCGTCGCGACCGCCATCGATCAGATGGAGGTCCTGGCGCAGGGCCATGCGCTTCGCTACACCCCGCCAGCCAACCCGGTCATCGCCGATTTCGATCAGCATCGCATCCAGCGGGTGCTGCAGAACCTGATCGGCAACGCGATCAAGTACTCGCCCGACGGAGGGGATGTCGACGTCGACGTCCGCGTGGATCGCGCCGACGCGAGCATCACCGTTCGCGACCGCGGCATCGGCATTGCGCCGGAGGAGCAGGAGCGCGTGTTCGAGCGCGGCTATCGCACGCAGGCGGCTGGCGGCATGCCCGGCACCGGTCTCGGGCTGTTCATCAGCGCGGAGATCGTCAAGCGGCACTCCGGGACGATTGCGTGCGCCGCGGCGCCCGGCGGCGGCACGCGCATCGAGGTCCGGCTGCCGCTAACTCGCCTCGGCGAACCTGCGGAACCCGTTCAACAGCTTCCACGTGATCGGCCCGGGCCTGCCGTTGCCGATGGCGCGGTCGTTGACGGTCACGATGGGCACCGCCTCGCGCGTGGTGCTGGTGAGAAACGCTTCGTCGGCGCCGAATAAGTCCTCGTCCCGCAGCACCTGCTCGCGGACCTCGACGCCCACATCCCTGCCCACGTCGAACAGGAACTCGCGCGTGATGCCGGGGAGCAGCCCGGCGTCGAGCGGCGGCGTCAGCGCCACCCCGTTCTTCACGACGAACAGGTTCGACGTGGTGCACTCGCTGATCTCGCCGCGGTAGTTCCGCATCACCCCTTCGAAGGCGTTCGACTTGAGCGCCTCCTGCATCGCCAGCGCGCTGTTCATCAGGTTGTTGCTCTTGATCATCGGGTTGACCGACTCGGGATGATTGCGGACGACCTCGACGATGACGACGCGGACGCCCTTCTCGTACGCCGCGGGTTCCGGGTCCACCTGCGGCTTGACGATGATGACGATCGAGGGGATCGGCGTCGCCTTCGGGTCGTAGGTGAGCTCGCCGATGCCGCGCGTGACGAGCACGCGGATGTACACGTCGCCGCCGATGCGCGCGGCCGCGTGGGTCTCGCGAATCTGCGCCGCGAGATCGTCGTCGGTAAAGGGGAGCGGCAGCTCGATCATGCGCGCGGATCGACGGAGCCGCGTCATGTGCCGGTCGTAGAGAAACGGTCGCTGGTGATACGTGCGCATCGTCTCGTAGATGCCTTCGCCGTAGAGGAAGCCGTGATCGAAGACCGATATCACCGCATCGCGCTCGGGCGTGATGCGTCCGTTGACGTTGACCGTTGCAGACATAGCGGGCAGCAGGCGGCGGGCAGCTGGCAGGACGTGCCAAGGACCGACCTGAATGTCTCAGCGTATTCGCTGTAGTACACTTCGCGCAACTCACGACTGCCGGCTGCCAGCCGCCGGCTTCCAGCTGAATGCGAATTCTGAACGCCGCGCAGATGCGCGAAGCCGATCGCTTCACGATTGAAGAGATCGGCATCCCGTCGCTCGTGCTCATGGAGAACGCGGGACGGCAGGTCGTGGCGGCCATGGAGGCGGCGTACGAAGCGCGGCTGAACGGGCGCGTGGCCGTGCTGTGCGGCCGCGGCAACAACGGCGGCGACGGCTTCGTCGTCGCCCGCACGCTGCTCCAGCGCGGCATCGACGCGTCGGTGTTCGTGATCGGCGCGCTTGCCGAGGTCCGGGGCAACGCCAAGGAGAACCTCGAGATCCTCGGCCGCCTCGGCGTGACCGTCGTCGAGATCGCCGACGAGCAGAGCTGGGAGCTCCACTTCTCGGAAATCTCGCAGTGCACGCTCATCGTCGACGCGATCTTCGGGACCGGGCTGAAGTCCGCGCTCGCCGGCATGATGGAAACGGTCGTGGCCGACGTGAACGCCTCCGGCATTCCCATCGTCTCGATCGACCTGCCGAGCGGGCTGTCCGCGGACACCCCCCACATCCTGGGTGATTGCATCGACGCGTCCATGACCGTGACGCTCGCGGCGCCGAAGCTGCCGCTCGTGCTCCCGCCCGGTGAAGCGCACGCCGGCGACGTCGTCATCGCCGACATCGGCATCCCCCATGAGGTGATCGACGGCGTCGAGGGGCAGCGGATCGAGCTGCTGACGCCGGAGCAGCTGCGCGAGGTCGTCGAGCCGCGGGCGGCCGATTCGCACAAGGGGGACTTCGGGCGCGTCACGATCGTGGCGGGGTCGCGCGGCAAGACCGGCGCGTCGCACCTGGCGGCGATGGGGGCGCTCCGGTCGGGCGCGGGACTCGTCACGGTCGCCACGCCCGCGTCGCTGCTGCCGATCGTGGCGTCGATGGCGCCCGAGTTGATGACCGAGCCGCTGGCCGAAACGGTCGAGGGGATGGTCGCCGTGACCGCCATCGAGCGGCTGCTGGAGCTTCAGCACGACGTCATCGCGTGCGGACCTGGCCTGGGACGCGCACCAGGCGTGGGGGCATTCGTCCGCGCGCTGCTCGATCGCGCGACGGTGCCGCTCGTGCTCGATGCCGACGCCATCATGGTGCTGGCGGACGACCCCGTCGGCCTGGTCGGCAGGGAAGAGCGCGACGTGATCATCACGCCGCACCCCGGCGAGATGGCACGGCTCATCGGCTCCTCGGTCGAGGAGGTGCAGGCCAATCGCATCGACGTCGCGACCGATTTTGCGACCACGCACCGCGTCTACGTCGTGCTCAAGGGACACCGGACGGTCATCGCCACGCCGGACGGCCACGTCTTCATCAACCCGACGGGCAACGCCGGGATGGCGACCGGCGGCACCGGCGACGTGCTGACCGGCATGATTGCCGCGTGGGTGGCCCAGCTGCTCGACGCCGAGGCCGCGTGCCGCCTCGCGGTCTTCCTGCACGGCGCGGCCGGCGACCTCGCCGAAGCCGAAGAAGGACAGGTCGCGATGACGGCGACCGACGTCATCGCGCACCTCGGCGACGCGCTGACGCGGCTGATGAAACCCGAGTCCGAATCGAGCTGACGCACGGGCCGCGTCAGGGTTCGAGCGCAGCCACGCGCCAGACGCCGATGCCGGACGCCAATCGCGCCGCGCCTGGCATCGGCTCGATCCGCAGCCGCAGCGTTCGCGGAGGGCTGCGCAGTCCCGCGCGCGTCTCGACCGGCACGGTACCCCCTTCGATCGCCGTGGATGCCGACGTGACGTAGGCGTTGAATCCCTGGTCGATCAGCCACGGCCCCAGGCGGTCTTCGGCGAGCGCGGACTGAAAGTCCCAGCTGCTGGTCAGGCCATCCAGGTTGATGACGCGCTGGCGCGAGAAGTACCCGAGGATGCCGCAGTCGTTCGCCGCGAGCACCAGCGAGTCTTCGGGGAACGACGCCAGCACGGCCGCCTGGTCGTACTGGACGAGGAACCCGTTCGGCTGCGTGACCTTGCTGTGAACGGACTGCGCCAGCAGCAGCGCGCAGAGCGCGGCGCCTGATAGCTTCAACGGCCGTTCTGGAATCTTCAGCCATCCGGCGCCGTACCGTTCCAGGCACACCGGAAGCAGATACGCGCCGGAGAGCACCGTCAGCACGAAGTACCAGTTGTACGTTTCGCGATTCCCCTTCGCCACGATCGTGGCGAGATACGCGAGGTTGGCCAGCGCCAGCCATGCTGGCGTCACCAGCCGCCACGCGCCGCCCGGTGTCCTGCGCAACGAGGCGATCGAGAATTCCACGAGCGGCGCGGCGCCGAGTGCCGTGATGCCGACGGCAAGCAAGAGAAGCACGCTGCGCGGCAGGGCGAGCGAAAAGGTTGGCGCACGCGCCGCCTTGACCGCGGCACTGACGGTCAACAGGTGCCCCCAGTTGACCCAGTTGGAGAGGAAGTAGCCGCCAACCACCACTGCCTGGATGCTGATCACGAGGGCGATGAGCCCCAGGGGCCGGCGGTTGCCGCTCCACACCGCCACGACGAGCACGGCGTCGAGTGCCGCAAGCCAGATCAACGCGTCGAGGCGCGCAAGGAACAGCAGTGCCGTTGCGGCCCCGCACGCCAACGCCCGCGGGAGCGTCCATTCGACGGTCCCGCGCGGCGCCGCGCTGATGCCGGCGGCGAGAAGCGCCGCCGCGAGCGGCGACTCCATGCCGTAAATGGTCGCGAAGAGCAGCGCCCCGGTGACCCACGCGTAGGCGAGCGAGCGGTACGGATTGCCTTCCTGCGCCAGCCGCCGCGCGATCAGCCACGCAGCAAGACCGAGGAACCAGACGCCCGACGCGGCGCCGGCACGGACAAACGTCGTCGGATCGGGAAAGAGGCGCGAGGCGGCAACGAGGACCCATTGCCAGAGCGGATGGTACCCGTTGGTGGCCGTGATGCCATCGAAGGTCGGAAATCCCAGGCGGTTCCACCGCCGTGCGATGCCGAAGTAATAGAACGCATCGTCATGCATGAAGCGCAGGACGACGTCGCGCATCGGCGCGAGCAGGAGCAGGCTGATGAGAACGGTGCAGATGGCGGCACACGTCGCGGCGGCGGCGCGCGCGTCACGCGGGGACGCAGGTGACACAATGAGATCGGCTGGATGCGATGGAGGAGCAGTATACGCGGTCCACGCACGTCGCCGGATCGGAGTCGGAGACGCACGCCATCGCGCGCGAGCTGGCCGCCTCGCTGCGCGCAGGCGACGTGCTGCTGCTGGCTGGCGACCTCGGTGCTGGTAAGACCACGTTCGTGAAAGGCCTGGCGGCGGGACTCGGAATCGATCCGGACGACGTCAGCAGTCCGACTTTCACGCTGCTCCACGAATACCGGGGCGGGAAGCTCACGCTGTACCACGCGGATCTCTACCGGTTGGACAGGACGGCGACCGAGGATCTGGGGCTGGAAGAGGCGGGTGTGCGCGACGGCGTGCTCGCGATCGAATGGCCGGATCGTTTAACTCACGGCATGGCTGGAGCAACACTGGTTCGAATCGAGGTGGTTGATGATGTCACCCGAACGATCACCATCAACCACTAACCAGCCAACCACGATCCACCAACTCATTCCATCCGGTAGTTCGGCGCTTCCTTCGTGATCTGCACGTCGTGGACGTGGCTCTCCCGCGCGCCGGCGGCCGTGATGCGAATCAGCTTCGCCTTGCGCTGCAGCTCCGGGATCGTCGCGCTGCCGCAGTACCCCATGCCGGCGCGGAGTCCGCCGACGAGCTGATGGATCATGGCGGCGACGCTGCCTTTGTGCGCCACGCGGCCTTCGATCCCCTCGGGCACGAGCTTCTCGGTCCCGCGTCCCCCTTCGAGATCGAACTCGTCCTGGAAGTAGCGGTCGCGGCTGCCGCGGCGCATCGCGCCGATCGACCCCATGCCGCGGTATTCCTTGTAGCTGCGCCCCTGGAAGAGGATCAGCTCGCCCGGGCTCTCGTCGGTGCCCGCGAACAGGTTGCCGATCATCGTGCAGCTCGCGCCGACGGCGAGCGCCTTCACGATGTCGCCCGAGTAGCGGATGCCGCCGTCGGCGATGACCGGCACGTTGCGCGCGCCGGCGGCGCGGGCGCAGTCCACGATCGAGCTGATCATCGGCACGCCGATGCCGGCGACGACGCGCGTGGTGCAGATCGAGCCGCCGCCGATGCCGACCTTCACGGCGTCGACCCCGGCGTCGATCAGCGCGTCGGTCGCCTCCGGCGTCGCGACGTTCCCGGCGACGAGCTCGATGTTCGGGAACTCGCGGCGGACGCTCGCGACCATCTCGAGGACGCCCTGCGAGTGGCCGTGCGCGGTGTCGACCACGAGCGCGTCGACGCCGGCCGCGACGAGCGCCCGCGCGCGCTCGAAGGCATCACGGCTCACGCCGATCGCGGCGCCGCAGCGGAGCCGGCCGAGCGCGTCCTTGCAGGCGAGCGGATACTTGACGGCCTTCTGGATGTCCTTGACGGTGATGAGCCCCTTCAGCCGGTAATCGCGGTCCACGACGAGCAGCTTCTCGACCTTGTGCTGGTGCAGGATCTCGCGCGCCTCGTCCAGCGTGGTGCCGACGGCCACGGTGTAGAGCGGCTCTTTCGTCATCACCTCGTCGATCGCGCGGTTCATGTTGGTTTCGAACCGCAGGTCCCGGTTGGTCAGGATGCCGACCAGCCGCCCCTCCTTGCTGCCGTCGTCGGTGATCGGCACGCCGGAGATGCGGTACTTCTTCATCAGCTCGTGCGCTTCGTAGATGCGGTTCGAGGGACCGAGCGTGATCGGGTTGACGATCATGCCGCTCTCCGAGCGCTTCACCCGGTCCACTTCCGACGCCTGTTCCTCGATCGACAGATTCTTGTGGATCACGCCGAGGCCGCCGTGCTGCGCCATCGCGATCGCCAGCGCCGACTCGGTGACCGTGTCCATGGCCGCGCTGACGAGCGGAACGTTCAGCCGGATGTTGCGCGTGAGACGGGTGGAGACGTCCACCTGCGTCGGCAGGACCGTGGAGTGCTGCGGGACCAGGAGAACGTCGTCGAAGGTGAGGGCAGTGGCGAGCTCGGTGCCGGTGGGGAGGAGGGTCAGCGAACCGGTCTTTAGTTCCATTGAAGTCCTCTAGGCGGGTCTGAAGACCCGCCTCTACGTCTACCTGTCGCCTCTACGTCTACCTGTCGTAGAGGCGGACCTTCAGGTCCGCCTGCCTACGCCTGCCCGTGGCATTTCTTGTACTTCTTTCCGCTGCCGCACGGGCATGGATCGTTCCGCCCGACCTTCGGCTCCTCGCGGCGCACCGTCTTGATCACGTCGTCGCCGCCGGTTCGCGCGGGGACGAGGCCTTGTCCCGCCGAAGCCGCGCGGGGCTCAGCCACCGCGGCGGAGGCGGAACGCGCCGTCCCGAACGCGGACGCGGCCTCGGCCTTGTTCATCGTGATCGGCGCCGCCCGCCGGGCGACGGGACGCGGCGCGGCCGGCGCTTCCTCGTTGAGAACGGGGCGCAGCCACATCACGTAGCGCACCATCGCTTCCTCGACCCGTTCCTTCATCGCGGTGAACAGATCGAAGCTTTCACGCTTGTATTCGACGAGCGGGTCGCGCTGGCCGTAGCCGCGAAGGCCGATGCCTTCCTTGAGGTGGTCGAGCGAGTACAGGTGATCCTTCCACTGCTCGTCCACGATCTGGAGCATGATGTCGCGCTCGACACGCCGCAGCAGCTCGGAACCGACCAGCTTCTCCTTCTCCTCGTAGCTCCCCTTGATCAGCCCCCAGATGGCGTCGCCCATCTCGTCCGAGTTCATCTCGTCGAGGTTCAGCGATTCGAGCTGGGCCTGCTCGAGACCGAAGACGCGGTTCACCTCGCGCATCAGCGCCGGGGTGTCGAACTCGTCGGCGTCGGTGTCCTTGCCGGCGAACTGATCGACCTGGCTGTCGAGGATGTCTTCCGCGAGCGCGAGCAGGTAGGCACGCGTGTCTACGACCTCCTCCTCGGAGAGGTGAATCTTCCCCTCGAGAATCTCGCGGCGCAGCGTGTAGATGCTTTCACGCTGCTTGTTCATCACGTCGTCGTATTCGAGGAGGTGCTTGCGGACGGAGAAGTTCTGCGCCTCGACCTGCTTCTGCGCGCGCTCGATGGCGCGGCTGACCATGCCGTGCTCGATGGGCACGCCTTCTTCCATGCCGAGCCGCTGCATCAGCCCCGAGATGCGCTCGGAGCCGAAGATGCGCATCAGGTCGTCTTCGAGCGACAGGTAGAACCGCGACGACCCCGGGTCGCCCTGGCGTCCCGCGCGGCCGCGCAGCTGGTTGTCGATGCGGCGCGCCTCGTGGCGCTCGGTGCCGAGAATGTGAAGGCCGCCGAGGTCGACGACGGTTTCGTGTTCCGCAAGGGTGCTTCGACTGAAGTGCGAGAAGATGCGTTCCCAGTCCGGCCGCGGCACGCGGTAGAACGAGTCGACGTGGAAGAAGTAGACGAACTCCTCGTCGTCGACGTACTTCTCCTCGCCCTTCGGAACTCTCTCCGCGACCTCTTCCGACAGACATTGCTGCCGCGCCATGTGCTCGGCGTTGCCGCCAAGCAGGATGTCCGTGCCGCGGCCCGCCATGTTGGTGGCGATCGTGACGTTGTCCTTGCGCCCCGCCTGGGCGACGATCTCCGCTTCCTGGGCGTGGTACTTCGCGTTGAGGACGACGTGCCGGATGCCGCGCTTGCGCAGCAGGGCAGAGAGGCGCTCCGACTTTTCGATCGACACCGTGCCGACCAGCGTCGGCCGTCCGCTTGCCTGCTTGTCGAGGATGTCGTTGACGATGGCTTCGTACTTCTCGCGCTCGGTCCGGTAGACGAGGTCGGGCTCCTCGACTCGCTTGAGCGGACGATTGGTCGGAATGACGATGACGTCGAGGCTGTAGATCTTGTTGAACTCGGGCGCCTCGGTCTCCGCGGTGCCCGTCATGCCGGACAGCTTCTTGTACTTGCGGAAGTAGTTCTGGAAGGTGATGGTCGCGAGCGTCTGGTTCTCGCGCTCGATCTTGACCTTCTCCTTCGCCTCGACGGCCTGGTGCAGGCCGTCGCTCCAGCGGCGTCCCGGCATCAGGCGGCCCGTGAACTCGTCGACGATGACGACGCCGCCGTCCTTGATCATGTAGTCGACGTCGAGCCGGAACAGCGTGTGCGCGCGCAGCCCCTGGTGCACGTGGTGGAGCAGCGGCATGTTCGCGGGATCGTAGAGACCGCTCGAGCCGGGCACGAGGCGATGCCCGAGCATCTGCTCGGACTTCGCCATGCCGGTCTCGGTGAGCGTCACCGTCTTGTGCTTCTCGTCGACGATGTAGTCGCCGGTCTTCTCGAGCTCGTCCCGGTCCTCCGACTTGACGTTGCCCTGCGTCACCGCGCCCTTCTTCAGGCGCGGAATGATGCGATCGACCTCGTAGTAGAGGTCGGTCGATTCTTCCGCCGGTCCCGAGATGATCAGCGGCGTTCTCGCCTCGTCGATCAGGATGCTGTCGACTTCGTCGACGATCGCGTAGTGGTGTCCGCGCTGCACCATCGACGCGAGATCGAACTTCATGTTGTCGCGGAGGTAGTCGAAGCCGAACTCGTTGTTGGTCCCGTAGGTGATGTCGGAGCCGTAGGCGACCTGGCGCTGCTGGTCTGTCAGCTCGTGCTGGATGACGCCGACGCTCATGCCGAGGAAACGGTAGAGGCGTCCCATCCATTCCGAGTCGCGTCGCGCCAGGTAATCGTTCACCGTGACGACGTGGACGCCTTTGCCTTCGAGGGCGTTGAGATACGCCGGCAGCGTCGCGACGAGCGTCTTGCCTTCGCCCGTCTTCATCTCGGCAATCTTGCCGCTGTGCAGCACCATGCCGCCGATCAGCTGCACGTCGAAGTGCCGCATGTTCAGCACGCGCTTGCCGGCTTCGCGCACGACCGCGAACGCTTCGACGAGGAGATCGTCCACCGACTCGCCCGCGGCGAATCGCTGCCGGAACTCCCCGGTCTTGGCGCGGAGCTGTTCGTCGGTCAGCGGCTGGATCTGCGGTTCGAGCGCGCTGATTTCCACGACGCGCGGACGAAGCCGCTTGATCTCACGCTCGTTCTGCGTGCCGATGACCTTGGTGAGAATTTGACCGAGCATTAGTGGTGAGGTGCTTCCAAACCGCGGTCGCGGGGCTGTCCTTGGCGAGGTACATCAGTTGAAACTCGCCACCAATGGACGCGCCGCCAGCGCGGCGGGATATCTGTCTAGTTTACGGGAAAAAACGGGATGGGGGACCTAAAAGGTCCGCCCGCTACTGGGCGCGGGGCTTCTGCTGCGTGAGGAGCTGGAGCGGATTGAGGAGCTTGCCGTTGGCGAGCACCTCGTAGTGCAGGTGGTAGCCGGTCGAACGGCCCGTGTTGCCGACGTGACCAATGACGTCGCCGCGTTTGACCCTGGCGCCCGGCTTCACGCTGTAGTTGAGCAGGTGGCCGTACCGCGTCTGCAGGCCGAAGCCGTGGTCGAGGACGATCAGGTTGCCGTAGCCGCCCTGGAAGCCGACGTGCGCGACGGTGCCCGCGGCGGTCGCAAACACCGGCTGGCCGCGTTCGCCCGCGATGTCGAGCCCCGCGTGGAAATCGTCGTCGCCGGTAAAGGGATCCGCGCGATGCCCCATCGTCGAGGACAGCCACCCGCGAGCGGGCCAGATCGACGGCGTCGCGGCGGCGAGCGCGTTGCGGCGATCGACGTTGCGGCTGACGATGTTGAGCCGCGACTCGAGGCTCTCGAGCAGCGTGCGCAGCATGCCGAACGTGTCCTCGGGCGAGCTGAGTGCGGACAGCGCGCGCTGCGCCGCGCGATCCGTTTCCGTGCTGCCGCCCATGGCGCGCGACTTCACGACCGCGGGCAGCTTGTCCATCGTCTTGGCGAGATTCGGATCGAGGGCCGAGCGCGCGCCGATGTCCTGGATCGCCGCTTCGAGTGAAGAGATCTGCGTGGCGAGATCGGTCGTCGCCGAACGGAAGTTCGCGTTCTCAGCCTCGAGCGCCTGATGGCTCACGCGAAGACCGGCGACATCACTCTTGGCCTTCCACGCCGCGCCGATACCGACGAGCACCGGGAGGGCGGCGAGGAAACCAGCACCGATAAAGAAGGGCCGAAGCGAAATGGTCGCGCGGCGCA
>DASQAX010000011.1:0-6419 GCA_035635535.1 Vicinamibacterales bacterium
CTCGAGCAGTTCGCGCAGCACGAAATGCACGTCGTGCGTCAGCCCCGAGTGATAGAGGCCTCGTGACAGCCGCTCGGTTCCCCCGCAGTTGCGCTGGTTCAGGCGAACGACGTTCCATCCAGCCGCCCACGCCTTGTCCGAGACGCCGCGCATGTAGTGCGCCATGCTCGACCCTTCGAGGCCGTGCAGAAGGATGAGCGTCGCCCGCGAATCGCCAGGATGGGTATGGCAGTGCGCGAGCACGCGCGCGTCGGCAGCGACGTCGAAGACGCGCTCCGCGGGGTCGGGGAGCCGTGAGAAACGGCGCGGGCGCGCCCACGCGTACAACGTCTGCGTATGACCGCCGGTGAATCGCGGCGTGTACGGGGATGGTTCGAACAGCATCGAGTTTGTCCCGCCTCGCTCCTCGAGCTTCGGTGGGCAAGCCAGCTTATCATCCGCTCCATGGAACGCACCCTGGACTCCACGCTCCTTCATCTCCTCCGCTCCCGGATGGTGGACGACTACCCGGCGCAGATCGGCCAGTGCCTCGCCGTGATGACCGAGGCGGACGTGTGGTGGCGTCCCGACGAGAAGAGCAACGCGCTCGGCAACATCATGCTGCACCTGATCGGGTCGAACCGCCTGTATGTCGGCTACGGCGTCGGCGCGCGGTCGATCGAGCGCGACCGGGCGTCGGAGTTCACGGCGCGCGACAATCCGGGCGGCGCGGCGGTCGTCAGCGAGTGGAATGAGACGGTCCAGATGATGCGCGAGGTGCTCGACAGCCTCACCCCGGCGCGGCTGATGGAGCAGACCGACCGCACGGGCAAGACGACGACCATCGCGTCGATCCTGCTGCACGCGAGCCATCACACGGCTGCGCACATGGGACAGGTCGTCTGGATCACGAAGATGCGCCACCCCGGCGCGCTCGACGAGGTGTGGATCAGGACGCGGGACCGGCTGGCTTCAGCGCGTAAATCCTGAACTGCGCGTTGCGGTACACCTCGGGGAGCGGCAACGCCGCTTCCGTCACGAGATAGTGCAGGTCGTACCGCTCCGCGAGCGCGCGCGCGGCCGGCGCCGTCATCGCCGGGAAATCCCCGAGCGCCCTGCGGCGCTCCAGCACGCGCTGCGCGATGGCGCGCGAATACATCGCAATGGCCGAATCCTTGTCGTCCTCGAGCAGCACGTCGCGTCCGGCCGCGACGCGGACGCTCACGCCGTACTTGAACGCGTGGCCGGGGTCCGCGAGCACGTGCGCGTCGAGCGGGCTCCGCGCAATCCAGCGCATCGCGTCGGTCCACGGGGACGCGGGGACCGAGACCTGGAACAACGGACGCTCGGGATGCTCCCGCCACATGATGTAGGCGCCGCGCGACCCCGCCGCCGCCAGCACGACCGACGCGAGGAGGATCGTGCCGCGACGGCCGAGCCGTTCCCCAATCGCTGCCATGGCGTACATCGCGACGAGCAGATCGACGATCCAGAACACGCGCGAGAACTGGAACTGGACGGCCAGCGCCACGCGCGCGGCAACGGCCGGCAGCGTGATCAGGAAGAGCGCGACCAGCGCCGTTGCGCCCCAGATCAGGGCCGCGTCCGCCGGGGTGGCCGTGCCCCGTCTCGCGCGCACGGCATGCGCGGTCCACAGCGCGGCCAGCAGGCCGATGTTCGCCATCCACGCCCAGAGCGGCCACTCGTTCGCGAAGATGAAGTCCCGGCCGCCGAGCGCCTCGACCCAGGACGCGTCCATCGTCGACGCGCCAGCCTGAAGCGGTCCTGCAGCCATCGCCCACGCGAGGACGACGACCGCGACGCCGATCGCCACCGCGCCGGGGCGCCGCCAGCGCCGGTCGACGACCATCAGCGCGGTGCCGACGAGAATCGCGAACCACAACGCCGTCGTCACGTGGCACGACGCGGCGGCGGCAACGAGCGCCACCGATACGGCCTGACGCCCCCGGAGAAACGCCGCGACGGCGATCATGCCGAGCCCGAACGCCAGCATGCGCGACTGAAAGTACGGCTCGAGCGAGTTCACGCTCGTCCGCGGGATGTGATGCCGCAGCGTGACGAGCGCGCCGAAGGCGAGTGCGAGCCAGGCCGACGCATACAGCCGTGAGCCGACCAGGACGACGCCAAGCCAGACCGTCGCGACGGCGACGACGTACGCGCACAGAAACAGCGACTCCACCGATGCACCCGTGATGCGTCCGATCGCGGCCAGGACATCGTCGAAGATGAAGAACTGCCCCTGCGTCCGGATGAGCGGGGCGTCGCGCGGAAACGAGCCGGGGTGTTCCGCCAGCATGACCGCGGGGACGTACGCCGCGCCATCCGACACGCCGTAGCGATACCCCGCGCCATTGGCGGTCGCGAGGACGACGAAGCACACGAGGCTCGCCCCGAGAAGCGCGAAGGTCGATGGGCGAAGTGGGAAGGGCCTCAAAAATTCGGCGCTTCGTCGGCGCTCGGCCCGTACATGGCGGGGACGGGCACGTCGTTCAGCCGAAGGTAGACACTCAACTGGCCGCGGTGGTGCACGAGGTGGTTCAGCACGAAGCCGCGCCAGACGGCGGCCTTCGGCATCGTGAACAGCTTCTGGCCGTTGTGCTTCAGCGACCAGGTCGCCATCATCTCCGCGTCGGTCTTGCCGACGAGCGCCGCGCGCGTATCGGCGACGTGCGTGTCGAAGCGCGCCAGCAGGTCCGCGCGCGAGGTCGCCGCGGTGTTCTGATTCTGTCCGCCGAGGTCGAGCTCCGAATCGTTGAGCGTCGGCACGCCCCAGCTCGGGATCGTCGCGACGTGCGTGGAGAGCGCGACGAGCGACATCGACTTCGGGTGCGGCTTCCACTCGAACTTGTCCTCGGGCACGCGCTCGAGCAGCTTGCGCGTGACGGCCATCTCGTGATCGAACTCGGGGAGCAGCGCCTCGGCGATCGCCATCAGGGCGTCCTTCCCCGATTCAGGATCGGCCGAAGTTCACCTTCGGCACCTGTTCCGCCGCCGGCGGGGCGTTGAAGAGCGGATATTCCTTGAACCCGAAGAGGTTCGCGGTGACGTTCGACGGGAACTGGCGGCGCGACGTGTTGTAGTCCTGCACGCGCTCGTTGTAGCGCATCCGCTCGACGGCGATGCGATTCTCGGTGCCCGAGAGCTCGTCCATCAGGCGGTTGAAGCTCTCGCTCGACCGAAGTTGCGGATAGTTCTCGGCAACGACCAGCAGGCGTCCCAGCGCCGCGCTCTGCTGGTTGGCGGCCTGGATCGTCTCCTCGGGTGTTCTCGCGCCGGCCATCTTCGCGCGCGACTCGGCAATCTGGCCGAAGACGTCCTTTTCCTGCTGCGCGATCCCTTTCGTCGTCTCGACGAGATTCGGGATCAGGTCATTGCGACGCTGCAGCTGGTTTTCCACCTGCGCCCACTGCGCCTTGATGCTTTCTTCCTTGCTGACGAAGGTGTTGTACGAACAGCCGGACGTCATGCCGGCGCCGGAAATCACGAGCGCCAGCACGAGCAAATCCCACATCCCAAATCCCAAGCTCCAAATCCCAACGCTCCGCCTGGATTTTTGGGTTTTGGGATTTGGGACTTGGGATTTGGGATTTGTCATCATGCGATCAGATTACCACCCTGCGCCGGCGCCACCACCGCCGCTGCGGCCGCCGCCGAACCCGCCGAAGCCGCCGCCGAATCCGCCGCCGCCACCGCCACCCCAGCCTCCGCCGCCGCCGCCGCCGAAGGGGCCGACTCCGCTGTTCCAGCCGCTCCAGGGCCCCATGCCCCAGCCGCCGAAGCGCCGGCGCCGCCGCGTTCGCCCGATCGCGTTCAGCACGATGAAGAGGACGAAGAGCGCGAGGATGATGTTGCCGCCGGAGCCGACGTTCGGCGCGCGGTCCGGCTCTGGACGGACGCCCTGCAGCGTGACGTTGCGCCCCTGCGCGATGCGCGCGGCCACCCGCGACACACCGGCCAGCAGGCCGGGTCCGTAGTTGCCGCGCCGGAACTCGGGCGCCACGGATTGCCGGAGCGTCTCACCGGCGAACCCGTCGGTGACGAACTGCTCCAGGTCGTACCCGACTTCGATCGATGCCTTGCGATCGTTGATGGCGGCCACGATGAGCACGCCGTTGTCCTTGCCGCGCTGCCCGATCCCGCGGCCGTGGTTCTCGAACATCTTCACGGCGTACTCACGAATGTCCGCGTACGGCTTGAAGGTGGGCACCGTCGCGACGATGACGACGTCGCCGCTCGCCTGCTGCAGCGATCGAATCAGCGCCTCTATCGTCTGCTTGCTCTGCGCGTCGATGACGTTGGCGAAGTCGTTGACGGGCTGCGTCAACTCGGGCGGCGGCTCCTGTGCCCTCGCAGCCGCAGCGGTCGAGAACACAAAGAAGAGGAAGCCACAAAGGACACGAAGAGCACGAAGGGAAAGATCACCAAGCGAGTGGACAGTCGCCGGGGCCGCCGAAGGCGGCCACGGGTGAGCGCACGCCACGGGAACGAGCCGCACAACGATCCAGGCGGCTCGTTGCGCGTGGCGCGCCCTCGCCCGTAGTCGGCCTGCAACGCAGGCCGACCCGGCGACCGCTATTTGGCAGGTCTCTCGATGTTCTTCGTGCCCTTGAATCTTTGTGCTCTTCGTGCTCTTTGTGGCTCCCAATCTTCGTGTCCTTGTCCGTGCGCTACACGTTCCAGGCGTCGACGTATCGCGCGAGCTGTTCCACTGCCGCGAGGTACTCCGGGAAGAGGCGCGCCGCATCGGTCGCCTTCACCGAGGACGGCCGTTCGAGCGCGAGAAGGTCGGTGACGATCCCGTCAGTCAGCTGTGCGGCGCGCGCGCCGTCGCGCGTCGCGGCGGCGCGGTCGCTCGCGCTCGAGCCGTTGAGGCGCGCGATGTTGCGGAGCAGCGCGCCGAACGCCGGCGCGGAAGCGGTCACCAGTTCGGCGATGGCGCGCGGCGTGCCGCCCGCCTCGATGAACCCTTCGCGCAGGTGCACGAGGTGGCTCTTGATCTGCGCCTCGCACGCACGGCGCAGGTCCGCACGCTCGATCGTCACGCCCTCGAAGGGGTTCGCGCCGAACAGCACGTCGTGCGCGCGCAGGATTTCCGCGTATTCGAGCGGAAACGCGTCGAGCGAGCGGCGGAACTCCTCTTCCGGCAGGAGCAGCGGCGTGGCGATCCCCTCGCGCTGCCAGCCGTGCGTGCGCGCGGCGCACGCTTCCAGATCCGTCACCGTCACGCTCGTCACGAGCGCGAGGCACGAGAACGCGCCGTCACGGTTGTCGTCGACGTGCGGCCCGTACGCGACCACCGACCGCAGCCGAGTGCCGAAGACCGTACGGAGCGCGGCGACGACGCGTTCGCCGTGGGCGTGCCTCGGTCGATGCGGCGGCTGCGGATGGGAAGTCATGCCTCGATTCTAGGGTATGCTCCCGGCGCACACATGCTCATTGTCGATGCGCAGGTCCACGTCTGGGCCGCCGACAGACCCGATCGGCCCTGGCCTCCCGGCCGCGCGGCGCAGGCGCAGAAGCCGTATCCGGTCACCAGGGAGATGGTGCTTGCGGCGATGGACGAGGCAGGCGTCGATCGCGCGGTGCTGATTCCACCGTCGTGGGAGGGCGACTACAACGACCTGGTGCTCGAGGCGGCGCAGAGCCATCCGGATCGATTCGCCGCGATGGGGCGGATCGCGGTGGAGAAG
Source organism: Vicinamibacterales bacterium (assembly GCA_035635535.1). Taxonomy (GTDB): domain Bacteria; phylum Acidobacteriota; class Vicinamibacteria; order Vicinamibacterales; family UBA2999; genus Gp6-AA40. Next base: position 5,691 of record DASQAX010000011.1, read on the forward strand.
CCCGAGAGCCGCGCGCGCGTGCCCGGCTGGAAGAGTCAACCCGGCATGCTCGGCATCCGCCTGACGTTTCACATCCCCGAGCACCGGAAGATGCTGTTCGACGGCACGACCGACTGGCTCTGGCCGATCGCGGAGCGCTGCGGCATCCCGATCATGGTGTACGCGCCGACCTCGGTCCGGAAGTTCGAGGAGATCGCGGCGCGCCATCCCGGGCTTCGTCTCGTCATCGACCATCTCGCGCTCGGCGTCCACGCGCGCGGCAACCTGGCGTTCGTGGAGCTGGCCGACGTCTGCCGCCTGGCGCGCTTCCCGAACGTCGCCGTGAAGGCGTCGGCGCTTCCGTGCCACACCACGCTGCCGTACCCGTTCCGCGACCTGCACCCGCACATCCGCCGCGTGTACGACGCGTTCGGCCCGAAGCGGATGTTCTGGGGGACCGACTGGACGCGCCTGCCGTGCCCGTGGCGCCAGGCGGTCACGCTCTTCACCGAGGAGCTCGACTGGCTCACCGAGGACGACAAGGACTGGATCATGGGGCGCGGCGTGTGCCAGTGGATCGGGTGGAAGATGCCCGCTTGACACGCGCCGGCCCGTGGTGTTATTTATCTCGCACGTGCTAGAAAAATAACATCATGGTAAAGACGCTCCACGCCGTCCTCAGCCGCCGCGAGCGGCAGATCATCGACATCCTCTACCGGCGCGGCCGCGCCACCGCCGCCGACGTCATGG
>DASQAX010000012.1:0-10862 GCA_035635535.1 Vicinamibacterales bacterium
GAACCTCGCGCGACGCGGCAGCCGGTAGATCTGGAAGTGGCCGTCGAGCGTGAGGATGCGGGTGATCCGCTCGCGCTCGGCGGCGCAGACGAGAGCCGCGTCGGCAAAGTCCATCGGCAGGTCACGATACTTCTGCATCAACGCCTTCATGCGCGCCATGTCGGATGCCGCGAGGTCGAGCAGGACCAGGGCCTCGTCTGCGACCATGTCGCACAACGTGTCGGTTCCGCGTGGGGTCTCGGCCAGCAGGTGCATGGCTTCCGTGATTGCCGGCCAGACGGTGGACAGTGGTTCACGCACCTGCTCGAGTGCCTCGACGCATCGATCGTGACCCGAGTCGTCCCTGTCCAGCAGCGCGATCAGTGCGCTGGCGTCAACGAGCACGCCGGGCACGATGCTTCTGCCTGATCGCGTCGCGGTACTTGCGGTGGGTGTCCTTCGAGTAATTCGCGCCGCCCGTGCTGATTGTGCCGATGAACGGCTTCAGCCGGTGGAACGCCGATGCGGATGCCCCGCTCGACGGATGACCGTAGGCCGCGTACTGCTCGATTGCTTCGCGGACGACCTGCGATTTCGATCGCGCGGTCGCCGCCGCGAGCCGGCGGATCTTGGCCTCGGTCTCGGGATCCAGGCGAAGGCTGAATGGCATGAATATGTCCTACATCATCGTAGGACAATGAGCACCGTGCGTCAATCGGCGAACCCGCGAACCTGCGAACCTACGAACCGCCGGCGCCTGCGCCGACGCCCGCGTATGGTCCCGCGACGACGACGGCGGCCTTCGATGGATCGAGCACCGCGCGCGCGGCCGCATGGACCTCGTCGCGCGTGACGCGGCCGAGCAGGTCCGGCATCCTGGCGTCGAAGTCCATGCCGAGACCGAAGAATTCCACCATCTGCAGGAAGTTCGCGATGCCGACGTTGGTCTCGAGCCGCCGCGGCATCGAGCCGATCAGGTACTGCCGCGACTCGGCGACCTCCTGGTCTGTCGGCCCATCCGCGGCCATTCTCGCGATCTCCTGGTCGATTGACGCCAGCGCCCGATCGACGTTCGCCGGGTTCACGCCCGCGCGAATCAGCAGCGGCCCGGGGACGACGTTGGCGTCGAGCGCGCTGAAGACGTAGTACGCCATCCCCTGCCGCTCGCGGATGCTGTCGCCGAGGCGGCCGCCAATCGAGTACTCGCCGAGGATGTTGTTCATCAGCCAGTACGCGTAGTAGGCGGGGTCGGCGCGCAGGATCGTCGTGAAGCCGTACGCGATGTCGGCCTGCGCCTTGTTCATCATCGGGATGATGCGCACGCGACGCTCGCTGGACGGAGGCGCTGGCGGGAACACGGGCTCGGCGGGCGGCGCCGCCCTCCACGCGGAGAACGCGCGGCTCGCCGACTCGATCGCCCGCGCCGGCTCGACGTCGCCGACCAGCACCAGCGAAAGCCCGCGCGGCCTGAACCGGGCCGCATGGAACGTCTGCAGCGAGGCGCGCGTGATGCGTTCGACGACGCCGACGCTGCCGCGCGGCCGGCGGCCGTACGGGTGACCATCGCCGTACAACAGCGAAAAGAGGCCCTCGCCCGCCATCGCCGCCGGGTTGTCCTCGTCCTGCCGAATCATCGTGATGATCTCGCCGCGCCGCGTCTCGACCTCAGGGTCGGGAAAGGCCGGCTGCGTGACGACGTCGGCCAGCGTCGCCAGGATCGAGTCGAGATCCTCGACCAGGCAGGTGCAGACGAGCGACAGCGCGTGGCGGTTGACGGTGATCGCGAGCGATACGCCGCGATTCTCGAGCTGGTCCGCAATCTCCCCGGCGGTGTGCCTGGCCGTGCCGCGGTCGATCGTGCGCGACACGAAATGGGACACACCAGGCTCGGACGGTGGGTCGAAGATGGTCCCGGCTTCGAAGGCCGCGTGCAGCGTGACCGCCGGCGTCGCGCCCGCGTGCTTGGCGATGACGCGCACGCCGTTGTCCAGCACCGAGCGCGCCGGCGCCAGCCCGCGCTGTTCGATCGTCTTCATCGTCGCTGGAGCGAGGCGGGACCGGCGCCCGCGCCTTCGCCGACCGGCGGCGGCTCTTCATCCGCCGGCGGCTGCGGATCGAACCAGCCGATGGTGCGATTGGTCGTCCTGAAGCAGGCGGCTGCCGCCTCGCCCACCTGTTCCACGGTCACCTCGTCGATCCGCTCGCGCAGCGCCGGCACCAGCCGCCAGCTCGCGATGGTCTCGAAGTAGCCGAGCTGGTGCGCGATGTTCGAGATGCTGTCGCCTTCGAACACGAGCCGGGCGCGCAGCTGGTTCTTCGCCTTCCGCACCTCGGCCTCGGTGATGCCGTGGCGCCGCACCGCCTCGAGCTGCGCCAGCGCCGCCTCTTCGACCACCCTGAGAGAGGTCCCCTCGGTCGCGGTCACCGAGATGGTGTAGAGAAACGGCTGCTGCGTCGGCACGAGGCCGCCGTTCACCGCGGACGCCAGGCCCCCGTCGACGAGCGCGCGGTACAGGCGCGCGCTCCGCTGCGGCGGCGGCGTGCGGAAGCTCGCCCAGAGGTTCAACCCCTTCGCTCCCGTGAGCGCCGCGTCGAGCACCAGGAGCGGGAAGAACGCGGGATCGTTGACCGCCGGCGCGTGGAAGCCGATCTTCAGGTACGCCGTCGTCCCCTCGCGCGCGACGGTGACACGGCGCTCGCCAAGCTGCTCGGGCTCGCGCGTCGGAACGCGCTTCGACGCCTCGCCCGGCGCGATCGCGCCGAAGCGCTGGACCACCTGGCGCAGCGCGTCCCTGCGATCGACGTCTCCGACGATCACGAGCGTCGCGTTGTTCGGGACGTAGTGACGACGGTAGTAGCCGTACAGGTCTTCGCGGGTCATCGTCTGGAGATCGCCGAGCCAGCCGATGGTCGGATGGCCGTACGGATGCGCGCGAAACGCGGTCGCGGTCAGCTCCTGATCGAGGAGCTGATCGGGATCGTTCTCGCCGCCCTGCAGCTCCGAGATGATCACCGTGCGCTCCGACTCGCAGTCGGCCGGATCGTAGAGGCAGTTCGCCATCCGCTCGGCCTCGATGAACAGCATGCGATCGAGCGCGTCGCGCGTGGCGGTCTCGGTGTAGGTGGTCTGATCGATCCACGTGTAGCCGTTCCAGTAGCCGCCGAACTGCTCGATGATGCCTTTCACCTTGTCGCGCGGAATGTTGGTCGTCCCCTTGAAGTTCATGTGCTCGACCCAGTGCGACACGCCGGTGAGTCCCCGCGCTTCGTCCTTCGAGCCGACGCGATACCAGCACCACACCGACGCGAGCGGCGCCGTGCGCACTTCCTGGATCAGGACACGCAGCCCGTTGTCGAGCAGCTCTTCGTACACCTCTCCACTCGTCGTCTCGATCGCGTTCTGCACCGCCACGTTCGCATTATAGGTCGCCGCCTCGGAGTACAATTTGCTGGAATGCCCGAGTGGAAAGACACGGTGAACCTGCCGCGCACAGGTTTTCCGATGAAAGCCAATCTTCAGACGGCCGAGCCCGAGGCGATCGCCCGCTGGGACGCGATGAACCTCTACGGGCAGATCCGCGAGAAGCGGCGTGGCGCGTCGAAGTTCGTCTTCCACGACGGGCCGCCGTACGCGAACGCGCAGATCCACCTCGGCACTGCGCTCAACAAGATCCTGAAGGACATCGTCATCAAGTCGCGGACGATGGCCGGCTTCGACGTCCCGTACACGCCCGGCTACGACTGTCACGGGCTGCCGATCGAGCTCAAGGTCGACCGCGAGCTCGGGCCGAAGAAGCGCGGCATGTCGATCTCCGACATCCGCCGCGCCTGCCGCGAATACGCGGGCCGCTACATCGACGTGATGACCGCCGAATTCAAGCGGCTGATGGTGTTCGGCGACTGGGATCACTACTACCTGACGATGAATCCGCAGTACCAGGCGGACATCGCGCGCGCGCTGGGCAGGTTCGTCGAGCGAACGCTCGTCTACAAGGGCAAGAAGCCGGTCCACTGGTGCATCCACTGCCGCACCGCGCTTGCCGAGGCGGAAGTCGAGTACGCGGATCATTCGTCGCCGTCGATCTACGTGGAGTTTCCGCTCAACCCGGAGAGCGCGGGTGAGCTGGCCGCGCGTGTGCCGGCGCTGGCGGGACGCGAGGTCTCCACGCTCATCTGGACGACGACGCCGTGGACGATCCCGTCCAACCTCGCGCTCGCCTTTCACCCCGAGTTCGACTACGCCGCGTACGAGGTGGACGGCCGTGCGGTGATCGTCGCCGAGCGGCTCGCGCCGACGGTCGCCACGGTGGTCGGGCGCGCCTTCGACCGGCCGATCGCGCGCCTCAAGGGCGAGCTGCTCGAAGGCATCCGCTTCCGTCACCCGCTGTACGAGCGCGATTCGATCGGCGTCCTCGCCGACTACGTGACGCTCGACGCCGGAACCGGCATCGTGCACACGGCGCCGGGCCACGGCGCGGACGACTTCCTGACCGGCCGCAAGTACGGGCTCGACATCTACGCGCCGGTGGACGCCGGCGGACACTTTCTGGAGACCGTCGGTCTGTTCGGCGGGCAGCGGGTGTTCGACGCCAACCCCAGCGTCGAGCAGGCGCTGAAGGCGCGCGCCCGCCTGTGGCATCGCGAACCGTTCGAGCACCAGTACCCGCACTGCTGGCGCTGCCACAACCCGGTCATCTTCCTGGCGACGTCACAGTGGTTCGTGCGGATGGACGGCGACCCTGCCATCACGGGAGCCGACGGCCGCACGCGGACGCTGCGCGACGCGGCGCAGCATGCGATCGATCACGACGTCAAATGGATCCCCGCGTGGGGGCGTGACCGCATCTTCAACATGGTCAGCAACCGCCCGGACTGGTGCATCTCGCGCCAGCGAGCCTGGGGCGTGCCGATTCCGGCGGTCGACTGCACGGCGTGCGGCGAGGCGATCCTGACGACGGCGCTGGTCGAGAAGGCCGCGGCGGTCTTCGAGCGCTACAACGCCGACGCGTGGTACGAGCGCCCCATCGAGGAGTTCCTGCCCGAGGGATTGACCTGCCCGTCGTGCGGCGGCGCGTCGTTCGAGCGCGAGCGCGACATCCTGGACGTCTGGTTCGATTCCGGATCCAGCCACGAAGCGGTGCTCGCCCGCTCACCCGAGCTCGGCTGGCCCGCGGACATGTACCTGGAAGGCAGCGATCAGCACCGCGGCTGGTTCCAGAGCTCGCTGCTCGTGGCGCTGGCGACGCGCGGACGCCCTCCGTACCGCGAGGTGCTCACCCACGGCTTCCTGATCGACCTCGAAGGCCGCAAGATGTCGAAGTCCGTCGGCAACGCCATTTCGCCGCAGGAGGTCATCAAGGAGAGCGGCGCCGAGATCGTCCGCCTCTGGGTGGCCTCGACGGAATTCACCGAGGAGCTGCGCGTCAGCAAGGAAATCCTCACGCGTGTCGTCGACACGTACCGGAAGCTGCGCAACACGTGCCGGATTCTCGTCGGCAACCTGTACGACTTCGACCCCCTGGTCGACAGCCTGCCCGTCGACCAGCTCGATGCGATCGATCGCTACGCGCTGGCGCGCTTCGCGGGTGCCGCCAGGCGGACGCTGGCGGCTTACGACGAGTACGAGTTCGCGACGGCGTCTCAGACGCTGAACATGCTCGCGACCGTGGATCTGAGCGCCTTTTACGTGGACGTCACGAAGGACCGGATGTACACGCTCGGCGCGCGTTCCCGCGAGCGGCGGTCGACGCAGACGGCGATGTTCCTGATGTGCGACGGGCTCGCGCGCCTGCTCGCGCCAATCCTGCCGGTGACCGCAGACGACCTGTGGCGTCACATGCCGGGACAGCGCTTGGCGTCCGTTCACCTCGAAGACTTTCCGAAGGTCGATGACCTGCTGGCGCCCGAGCTGGTCGCGGACTGGGACCGCCTGATGCAGGTGCGCGACACCGTGAACGCGGCGCTCGAGGACAAGCGGAAGGACAAGGTGATCGGCAACTCGCTCGGCGCGAGCGTCACGCTGACGGCCACCGGCCCCATCGCCGCGCTGCTCGAGCGGTACCGCGAGCAGCTGCCGATGCTCTTCATCGTCTCGGACCTGACGCTCAACCTCGGCGAGGCCATCGGCGCCGATTCGGTGCGCGTGGACGTCGGCAAGGCGCGCGGGGTCAAGTGCGGCCGGTGCTGGCGGTTCGTGCCGTCGGTCCGCACCGAGCCCGACTGGTCGGGCATCTGCGACCGCTGCGTCGAGGCGCTGGCCGAACCGGTAAATTCCTAGGTGACTCTCCATCCACGCCAGCGCGATCTCTGGATCGCCGCCGTCATCGTCGTCCTCGACCAGGCCGTCAAGGCGGTCGTCCGGCGGCAGATCCCGCTGAACGAAAGCGTGACGGTCATTCCCGGCTTCTTCGACCTGACGCGCGTGCACAACACCGGCACCGCGTTCGGCTTCATGAACGCGACCGACTTCCCGTTCAAAACGGTTATCCTCGCGCTGGTCGCCGTGGCCGCGCTCGCGGCGCTGGCGATGTACGCGGCGTCGCTTCCGCTGGACCAGTGGCTCCCGCGGACCGGGCTCGCGCTGATCCTGGGCGGCGCCGCGGGCAACCTGATCGATCGCGTGAGGGAAGGCTACGTCGTCGATTTCGTGGACCTGTACTGGTCGGGCTGGCACTTCTGGGCGTTCAACGTCGCGGACGCGTCGATTACAGTCGGCGTGGCGCTGATGATTCTCGACTTGATGGGGGCAGGCAGCCGACATGTATCCAGAGCTGTTTAGCATCGGGCCGGTCACCGTCTACACCTACGGTGTCCTGCTCGCGGCCTCGTACCTTCTCGGGCTCCAGTTCGCCATCCGGCGCGCGCGCGCGTGGGGTCTCGATGCCAATCGCGTGCTCGACCTCGGCATCTACATCATCATCGCGGCGCTGGTCGGCGCGAAGCTGCTGCTGGTCATCACGGACTTCGGCCAGTTCCGCGCCTCGCCGGCCGACCTGCTCTCGATCGCCCGCTCGGCGGGCGTCTTCTACGGCGGCCTGATCGCGGCGATCGCGGTCGCGTTCTGGTACATCCATCGCCACGGCATGCCGTTCTGGACCACCTGCGACGCGTTTGCGCCGGCCATCGCGCTCGGCCACGTGACCGGCCGGCTCGGCTGCTTCGCAGCCGGGTGCTGCTACGGAAAGCAGACGGACGTGCCATGGGCGGTCATCTTCACCAATCCCGCGGCCCAGGCCAACGTCGGCACGCCGCTGGGCATCCCGCTGCATCCGACGCAGCTGTACGAGTCGGCCACCGAGCTGCTGATCCTGATCGTCCTGCTCGCCACCGAACGCCGCGGCCGGCCGTTCCCGGGGCGGACGTTCTGGCTGTACATGATTCTCTATGCCGTCTCGCGGTACATCATCGAGTTCTACCGCGGCGATCCGCGCGGCATCGTCTTCGGCATGTCCACATCGCAATTCATCTCGCTGCTGCTCGGTCCGCTGGCGATTGCCATGCTCGTCTGGCTGTCGAAAACCACGCCGGAGACGCCGCAGCGCATGACGCGCCGCCGGAGAGTGGCGGCGTGAACAGCCGGCAGCCGGCAGCCGGCAGTGGGCAGTAGGCCGTGGGCGGTGCGCAGCAGGAGTTCTCGGTCGCAGCCGAATCCGACGGCCAGCGACTCGATCGATTCCTCGTGTCGGTTCTCGGCGATCATTCGCGATCGCAAATCCAGAAGCTGATCGCCGACGGCCACGTGCGCGTCGGCGCGCGCGACGCGCGGCCGAACCTTCCCGTCCGCGCCGGCGAGCGCATCGTCGTCGACCTGCCGGCGGCGGCGCCGTCGACCGCCGAAGCCGAGGAGGTCCCGCTCGAGATCCTTCACCAGGACGCCGACATCGTGGTCGTCAACAAGCCGCCGGGCATGGTGGTGCATCCGGCCGCGGGCCACGCGTCGGGCACGCTCGTCAACGCGCTGCTGCACCACGTCTCCGACCTGAGCGGCATCGGCGGAGAATTGCGCCCGGGCATCGTGCACCGCCTCGATCGCGGGACCTCGGGCGTGATGGTCGTCGCGAAGAACGACGCGGCCCACCAGGAGTTGTCGAGACAATTTCACGATCGCGAGGTCGAGAAGGAATACATCGCGCTCGTGTGGGGCGTCGTCCAGGCCGGCCGCCGCATCGACGCGGCCATCGGCCGCGATCCGGTTCATCGCCACAAGATGTCGGCGCGCTCGCGGCACGCGCGCGAGGCGGTGACGCGCATCACGCGCGCCTTCCATCTGCCGGGCCTGACGCTCTGCCAGGTCGCGATTCACACGGGTCGGACGCACCAGATTCGCGTGCATCTCAGCGCGATCGGGCACCCCGTCGTCGGCGATGCGCTGTACGGCGGCGTTCATCGCCGCGTGGCCGGCGACATCCGCGCGGTGACGCGCCTGCAGCGGCCGTTCCTCCACGCGGCGCGCCTCGTGTTCAACCATCCGCGCGACGGACGGCGCATGGAGTTCGCTGCCGGCCTGCCACCCGACCTGCAGGAGGTGCTGGACGCATTGCCCGGATGGCGCGATCGGGAAGAGGAGTGAGATGGACAAGCCTGTTGTGCCCCACCAGATCCGGAAGGTGTTCGAGGGCCGCGTGTTCTCGGTGGTCGTCGAATCCATCACCACGCGCAAGGGCGGCGGGATGGACGTCGAGATCGTGAGACATCCGGGCTCCGTCGTCCTGATCCCGATCACGGACGCGGGAGAAATCGTCCTCGTGCGCCAGTATCGCCACTCGATCGGCAGGTGGGCATGGGAGCTGCCCGCGGGCACGCTGAAGCCGAACGAGGAGCCGAAGACGGCCGCGGCGCGCGAGTGCCACGAGGAGATCGGCCTCGTGCCGTCGACCCTGGAGCCGCTCGGCGCGTTCTTTCCGACGCCCGGGTACTGCGACGAGGAAATGAACGTCTACAAGGCCACGGGCCTTCGCGAGCCTCGCGGCGACGAGAAGGCCGAGCAGGACGAGGACGAGGACATCGAGAAGGAGGCGTTCAGCGTCGAACGGATCCGGTCGATGATTCGCTCCGGCGAGATCATCGACTTGAAAACGGTGGCGGGGATCGCGTTATTGTAGGCGCGGCTGGACGCGGCGCTCGGTCTTCACGTCGCCTGGGACGACCGCCGGCAGCAGCGCCAGCAGCAGTACTTCGTCCACGCTCGTGACGTAGTGCACCGTGAGCTCCCGGCGCAGCTCCTCGGTGAGGTCCTCGTTGATGTTCTTTTCGTTCTGCCGCGGCAGGATGACCTCGCGGATGCCGACGCGCCGCGCGGCCAGCACCTTTTCCTTGATCCCGCCGACTGGCAGCACGCGGCCCGACAGCGTGATCTCACCGGTCATGCAGATGTCGCCGCGCACGGGGCGCCGCGTCAGCTCCGACGCCAGCGCGGTCACCATCGTCACGCCCGCCGACGGGCCGTCCTTCGGAATCGCACCCGACGGGACGTGCAGGTGGATTTCAGAGCCCTTGAAGAAGTCCGGATCCGCGCCGTAGGCGGCCGCGTGCGCGCGGAACCACGAGAGCGCCGCCCGCGCCGATTCCTTCATCACCTCGCCGAGCTGCCCGGTCAGCGTCAGCGTCCCCGTCCCCGCCATGCGCGACGCCTCGATGAAGAGCACGTCGCCGCCGGCGGGCGTCCACGCGAGACCGATGGCGACGCCCGGCTCCTTGGTCCGCTCCTCCATCTCCTCGTCGAGGAAATGCGGTGCGCCGAGCAGCTGGACGACGACGTCGGCGGTGATGTGGAGGGGCGTTTCGTTGCCCTCGGCCCGGCGGCGCGCGGCCTTGCGGCACAGCGCGCCAATCTCGCGTTCGAGGTTCCGGACGCCCGCTTCCCGCGTGTAGCCGCGAATCACGAGCCGCAACGCGTCATCGGCGATCGTCAGCTGCTCCGACGTCAAGCCATGGTTGGTGATCTGCTTCTGGACGAGATGCTCACGCGCGATGGCCAGCTTCTCTTCCTCGGTGTAGCCGGGGATCTCGAGGACCTCCATGCGGTCGCGCAGCGCCGGAGGAACCGGGTCGAGGATGTTGGCCGTCGTGATGAACAGCACCTCGGAGAGGTCGAACGGCACGTCGAGGTAGTGATCGCGGAACGAGACGTTCTGCTCGGGATCGAGCACCTCGAGGAGCGCGGACGCCGGGTCGCCGCGGAAATCGTTTCCGAGCTTGTCGATTTCGTCGAGGATGAAGACCGGGTTCTTGGATTCCGCCCGGCGCAGCCCCTGGACGATCTGGCCGGGCAGCGCGCCGATATACGTCCTCCGGTGCCCGCGGATTTCCGCCTCGTCGCGCATGCCGCCGAGCGAGACGCGCACGAACTTGCGGCCGAGCGACTGGGCGATCGAACGCGCGAGCGACGTCTTGCCGACGCCCGGCGGCCCCAGGAAGCAGAGAATCGGCCCCTTTACCGCGGGATTGAGCTTCCGCACGGCGAGGTATTCGAGGATCCGATCCTTCGCCTTCTCGAGGCCGGAGTGATCGGCATCGAGCGTCTGCTTCGTCTTCGGCAGGTCGATCACCTCGTCGGTCCGCTTCTGCCACGGCAGCGAGACGATCCAGTCGAGATAGGTGCGCGACACCGTGAACTCCGCGGCGGCGGCCGGCATCTTCGACAGGCGATCGAGCTCCCGCAGCGCCTCCTTCTGCACGCCCTCGGGCATGCCGGCGGCCTCGATCTTCTCGCGCAGCTCCTCGATTTCGCGCGTCTGGTCGTCGCCTTCGCCGAGCTCCTTCTGAATCGCCTTGAGCTGTTCGCGCAGGAAGTACTCGCGCTGGTTCTTCCCGACCTCGCTCTGCACCTGCGACTGGATCTTCGACCCCAGCTCGAGGACCTCGAGCTCCTTGATGAGGACGCG
>DASQAX010000013.1:0-5392 GCA_035635535.1 Vicinamibacterales bacterium
GTATGGACCAGCGCCCGGAATATTTCAACGCGTCACGCGCAGGGCGGGAGCAGGCGAAGGCATGGCGTAGGACACGGCAGGACTACTGGACTGAATTGCCCTCGATATCGGTGATGGAGATCGGAGCGACGCGTGTCGCGCGGAGCGGGCCTTCGATGGTTGCCCGATCGCCGACGATCACGATGACGAGGTGATCGAGATCCACGTACTGCCGCGCGACGCGGACCACGTCCTCGCGTAGGACCGCGGCAATCCGCGCGGCGTACTGCTGGTAGTCGTCGTCCGGCAGCCCTTGCGTCCACAGCGAGACGATCGCGTTGTTGATGCTCTGCGCCGACGCGAACGTACCCGGAAGGCGCTGCGTCAGCGCATCCTTCGCCGTGGACAGTTCCTCGTCCGTGATCGGACGTTCGCCGCGAATGCCGCGCAGCTCCTTCATGAACTCCGTCAGCGCCGCGTCGGATTTCGCCGACACGATGTCGCCGCCGGCCCGGAACGCGCCCGGCCCCTTGCCGTACGCGAACGACGAGCTGACGCCGTAGCTGTATCCCTTCTCCTCGCGGATGTTGGCGTTCAGTCGGGACTGAAACATGCCGCCAAGGATGGTGTTCATCACCTGGAGCGCGTAGTAGTCGGGCGTGCTGCGCGGTGGCCCCGCGAGCCCGATCGCGAAGGTGGATTGCGCCGCGCCCGGCTTGTCCGCCAGGTACATCGTCGGCGCGCGTGCTGCCGGCGAGGCCGGATACTGGAACGCCGGCTTCTCTCCGCCGCCCGGCCACGCGGCAAGCGCCTTCTCGATCGACGCTTTCGCGGCCGCGGCGTGCACGTCGCCGACGACGGTGACGAGCGCGCGCCCGGGACGGAAGTACGCGCGATGAAACGCCACCACGTCGTCACGCGCAATCGCCTTCAGCGTCTGCTCGGTCACGTTCTGCCCGTACGGGTGGGCGTCGCCGTACACGATCCGTGGGAACAGCCGCGACGCGATCGCGGCCGGCTGGTCGCGAGCCTGGACGAGCGCGACCAGGCGCTGCGCGCGCAGGCGCTCGAGTGCCTCGGCCGGAAACGACGGGTTGACGAGCATGTCGGCGACGATGTCGAGCGTCGCCGGAAGCCTGCTGGCGCTGCATTGAAACGCGACCGTGCCGCTTTCGCCGCCGATCCTGACGGTCACGGTGGTGCCGAGGAGTTGCAGCGCGCTGGCCAGCGCCTCGCCGTCCCTGGTCGTGGTGCCCTCGCTCATCATCGCGGCCGTGACGTCCGCCAGCCCGCGGCGCGCGGCGGGATCGGCCTGGTTGTAGCCGCCCGCGATGGTGACCGTGAAGGACACGAGCGGCAGATCGTGCTTTTCGGAAACGACGAGCTCGGCGCCATTGGCGAGCGTCGAGCGGGTCCTGGCGGGCACATGCAGCGTCGGCGGCGGGCCCGGCGTGGGCGCCTTCGATCGGTCGAGCGTCCCCTGCGCGAGCGTGACCGTCCCCGCCATTGCCAGCACGAGGATCGCGAAGGACCGGGCGCGCCCTGTCACCGGTCGGTTCTCCGATACGGCGTGCTTTCCGACGGCCTCGCCGCCATCTCCGTCTTGCCGATGGGAACGACGCTCAGGACGAGGCGCCCCTTCGTCAGGTACGTGTTGGCGACGCGCTTCACGTCGGCCGGAGAGACGGCGATCATCTTCTGATATTCCGTCTGGAAGTAGCCGGCGTCGTTCTGATAGCCGAGCCCGTCTGCGAGCTGCATCGACCTGCCGAGGTTCGACTCGAGGTCCTTGACGAACTCGAGCTCGAGCCCCGCGGTCGCGCGCTGGATCTCCTCCGCGGTGGGACCCTGCGCCTTCAGCGTGTCGAGAATGGCGTCCGCCGCCGTCTCGAGGTCGGTCAGCGAGGTGCCGGGCCGCGGCGTGATAGTCAGCCTCCACTCGCCGGCGCTCTCGTCCGAGTCCTGGGTGGCGGTGATCGATGTCGCGAGCTGACGATCGTAGACGAGCGCTTTCGTCAGCCGGGTCGTGCGCGGCCCCGCGCTGATCGCATCGAGCACCGCGAGCGCGAACCGGTCGTCGTTCCGGCTGCCGACCGTCGGCCACACGATGACGAGGCGGGGCACCTGCACGCGGTCCTCGTACACGAGCCGCGTTTCGCCGTCGCGCGTGACCGGCGCCGCCGCGGGCCTGACGATCGCGGCTCCGCGAGGGAACGCCCCGAAGTATTTCTTGACCAGCGCTTTCGCCTGTGCCGGCTGGAAGTCGCCGGCGATCGAGAGGATGGCGTTGCCCGGCGCGTAATACAGCCGGAAGAAGTCCTTCACGTCGGCTTCGGACGCGGCCGTGAGGTCCGCCATGCTGCCGATCACGGACCACGAGTACGGATGCGCGGGCGGATACAGCGTGTTCGAGACGATCTCGCCGACGAGGCCGTACGGCTGGTTGTCCATCCGCTGCCGCCGCTCGTTCTTGACGATGTCCCGCTGCGCGTTGAGCTTCTGGACGTCCAGCGTGTCGAGGAGAAATCCCATGCGGTCGGACTCGAGCCAGAGCGCCGTCTCGAGGTAGTTCGACGGCACCGTCTCGTAGTACGTCGTCCGATCCCTGCTCGTGGTGCCGTTGTTGGAGCCGCCAACGCCTTCCGTCAGGCGGTCGTGGACGCCGTACGGCACGTGACCCGAACCCGTGAACATCACGTGCTCGAACAGGTGCGCGAACCCGGTCTTCCCCACCGTTTCGTTCTTCGAGCCGACGTGGTACCAGGCCGTGACGGCAACGGTCGGCGAGACGCTGCTCGGAGCGAGCACGACTCGCAATCCATTCGGCAGCGCGTAGCTTTCGAATGGGATCCGCAGCGGCGACGGGCGTGCCTGCGGCGCCTGGGCCGACGCGATGGCCCCGATGCCGGCCGCGCACGCAAGCACCAGCAGGGCCGCGGTCTTGCGCATCGGCGCATTATGGCGCGTAATTGGCTTGTCTGGGCGATGCCAGCTCCAAGCGAGGTTGCGATGCATACGAATCATGCACGGACGGTCATTCTTATAGGGTTCTTCGTGCTGCTCGCGGCGGCGACGCCATCGCGCGCGCAGGGGTTCATCAGCCCGCTCATCGGCTACGATTTCGGCGGCAACTCCGGCTGCCCGCAGATCAGCAACTGCGAGGACAAGCGGAAGAACTTCGGCGTGGCGATCGGCAGCATGGGCACGGTCCTGGGGTTCGAAGAGGAGCTGGCGGACGCGAAGAACTTCTTCGGCAGCGTCGGCACGCAGTCGTCGAGCGTCATCACGCTGATGTCGAACATCATGATCGTGCCGGCACTGGGCCCCGTGCATCCGTACGTGCTCGGCGGCCTCGGGCTGATGAAGACGCACGTCGAGTTCACGCGGACGGATCTGCTGTCGATGACCAACAACAGCCTCGCATGGGACCTCGGCGGAGGCGTGACCGTGCTGTTCTCGCAGCACGTCGGCGTCCGCGGCGACATCCGTCACTTCCACTCGACCGAGGCGTTCACGATTCCGCTCATCGAGACGACGATCAGCGAGAAGCTGACGTTCGGCCGCGCGGCCGCCGCGCTGGTGCTGGCGTTCTAGAGTCCGCGCACAAGGTCGTGAGCGTGGTTGAGGATCCACGCACGGCGGCGGGCCTTCCTGCCGTGTGTACTCGTTGAAGTGTCAACGAGCGGGGTGTGACATCCTCGGCGCTCAGGCGAGGACTCGAGTCATACGATCCGCTCAGGTCGCGTGCACCACGCGATGGCAGTTTCCAATCCGGTCCATCGACAGGTCACCGAACCCAGCGTCATTCCTGATTCGTCCGTCTTCATGGAGGTCAGTACCATGCGCATGCGTGCTGCGGCTGTCACCATCGGTTCAGCCCGTTGACGCAGATCAACGAGCAGACGATCGCGAGACCCACCGCCGATTTCGACGGCGCTTCCCGGCGCGCGAGCCTCAAGACGGGCGTCCATCGCATCGAAGTGCGCGCGGACGGCTACGCGCCGCTGCAGTTCTCCACCCGCATCGAGCGGTCGCGCACGACCACGCACATCGTCACGCTGCCGCCGGCCTTCCACGGCGGCCGCGAATAGTCCGCGGAGCTACTTCCTGGCGCTCCGATAGAGCGTCAGGCCGCGGTAGAGCAACGCGCCGGCAAACCAGGCGGCGAACACGGCAATCGGGTACGCAATCGCTCGTGGAAATACGAACGCGAGCGCACCGACCCCGGCGAACAACAGCGCGGCGATGAGGGCGATGTTGGCCTCGACCGGTTCGAGCACGCGCGAGTTCCCGATGGCCGCCGCGACCGTGTTGCCCACGCGCACCGCACCGGCCATGACTCGCCCGCCGCTGCCGCCCGCGCTCGTTGCGGGGCGCCGCCGTCCCGTGGCCGCGCCGGGGGCGCGGACGCGATTCCGGACGAGGACCACCTCGGTGGCGTTCTCGAGGTCGCCGAGAAACATTTCCTCCATCTGCTCCGCGAAGCGTTCGTCCTCGACAATCACGTCGAGCTCGCGATTGCCCATCCAGCTTGCGACGTTCAGGTTCGTGGACCCCACTCTCGCCCATCGCCGGTCGGCCACGGCGGTCTTGGCGTGCATCATCGAGCCGTTCCATTCGTAGACGCGCACGCCCGCCTCGAGGAGCGGCCGGTACCCTGCGCGCGAGAACGGACGCAGCACCGGAATGTCCGACGCACCCGGCACCAGCAGGCGGACGTCCACGCCGTCGCGCGCGGCCGCGCGGAGCGCCTGCACGTACGGCGCGGTCCCGGCGAAGTACGCGTCGCTCAGCCACAGCGTGTCGCGTGCCAGGGCCGCGACCAGTTGATCGAGGCGGAAGAGTCCCGCGCTATTCGGGATCGTCGCCACGACACGCAACGGCACATCGCCGGCTGCGGCTGACGCTTCCCGCACAGCGTCGCCGGGCAGCGGACGACCGGCGGCGGCCCACGCGTCCGCAAAGGCCGCTTCGACGTCGGCCACCGCGGGCCCGCGGACCTCGACGCCCGTGTCGCGCCACGGCTCCAGGTGCCGGGCGGGATCGCCGGCCCACATCTGACCGATGCACAGCCCGGTGACAAACGACACCACGCCGTCGATCGTGATCGTCTTTCGATGGTCGCGGCTCAGCCAGCCGAGCGGATGACCGAAATGCGGCGGGTTGTAGCAGCGGACGTCCACGCCGCCGGCCCGGAGGCGGCGCCAGAAGGCGCGCGAGGTCTTGCCGAATCCTCCCATCCAGTCGTACAGCAGGCGGACCTTGACGCCCTCACCCGCCTTTCGCAGAAGCGCGTCGGCAAAGAGCTGTCCCTGGTCGTCGTCGTGGATGATGTACATCTCGAAGTGAATCGTGCGCCGCGCCGCACCAATCGCGTCGAGCCACGCCGGGTAGTTCTCCGTCGCGTCCTTGA
>DASQAX010000014.1:0-8397 GCA_035635535.1 Vicinamibacterales bacterium
AGCGAGACCGAGAGCTGGGGACTGATCGTCAACGAGGCGCTGGCGACGGGCACACCCTGCGTGGTGTCGAGCGGCGTGGCCTGCGCCCCCGATCTCGTTCGCGCGGGCGTGTCGGGCGCCGTCTACGAGGTGGGCGACATCGATGGCCTCGCCGCATCGCTGCGCCAGGTTCGCGAGGCCGCGCTCGGCGGCGCGATCACGGCCGAGACATGCCGCCGCGTGGTCGCGCCGTTTTCAATCGAACGCGCCACCGACGGCCTGGTTGCCGCGACGAAACGGCTGAACGCTCGCAAGCGGACCGCGCAGACGTCGCACGCGGGCCATCCGCGAGTGCTGGCGGCGTTTGGCAACATGGCGATGGTCTCGGGCGTCGAGCGCATGTCGTTCGAGGTGCTTCGCACGCTGCGCGAGCGCGGCGCGGCGGTCCATTGCATCGTGAACTCGTGGGAGAGCAGCAAGGTCGTCGACCTGGCGGATTCGGTGGGCGCCAGCTGGTCGCTCGGCTACTACTGGTACGAGTTGCGCCGCCAGGCGCGCCTGCAACAGCGCGTGCTGGCACTCTGGGACGTCTTCAGGACGAGCGTCGATCTGCTGCGCGACGTCCGGCGTTTCCGTCCGACGCACGTGTTCACGCCCGAATATCACGCCGTTCTCCGTTCGGCGCCCGCGCTCTGGCTCGCACGCCGCGCCGGCCTCCGCGTCGTCCTCCGCCTGGGCAACGCGCCGGAGCCGGGACGCTTCTATCGCATCCTCTGGCGACGCGTCATCGACCGCTGCGTCGATCGATACGTCCCGAACTCGAAATTCATCGAGCAGGAGTTGCTCGCGCACGGGATCGACCGCGGCAAGGTCCGCGTGATTTACAACACGGTTCCGTACCGCGGCACGGAGTGGGGCACGTCGCGGCCGGTGCCGGGACGGATCGTCTATGTCGGCCAGATCATCCCGCCCAAGGGGCTCGACGTGCTGCTCGACGCCGTCGCGCTGCTCGCACAGCAGGGATACGAGGTCACGCTCGACGTGGTGGGAGCAATCGACGCATGGGAGGCGCCCGGCTACGAGGGCTACCGGGAGCGGATCCGGCAGCGCGCGGATGCCGCAGATCTCGCCGGCCGCGTACGCTTCCTCGGGCAGCGAGAGGACGTCCCCGCGCTCATGGCGCAGGCGGCGGTGCACTGCATGCCGTCACGTCCAGAGCAGAAGGAGGGCTTTGCCGTTGCCGCGCTCGAGGCCAAGCGTTCCGGCCTCCCTTCCGTGGTGACGCACAGCGGCGCGCTGCCGGAAATGGTTCGTCATGCGGTCGACGGCTGGGTGTGTCCCGACGTGACCGCGGCGGCGATTGCCGAAGGGCTGGCGCACTTCCTCTCCGATCCCGACCGGGCGCGGACTGCCGGCGAGCAGGCACGCGCCTCGGAGCGCCTCTACAACCGCGATCGATTCGCGGCCGAATGGGCCGACATCTTCTCGGCTGGCGAACACACCGTGCCGAGTCCGGTTCGCGTGCGGTCCTCCTGATGCTCTTCGGCTGGCTCTCGGCGGATACCGGCGACACGCCGGACGTGCTCGCATCGATGGCGGCAGCACTGCGCGTGACCGCGGAGGAGCGCGCGGCCGTCTGGACCGTCGGAGCGCTCGGCATCGGGCTGATCGAGCGGCCGTTTGGCGATGACGATGAAGAACGTGAGCCGGCGCGCACTCCAGATGGATCCGCGTTGTGGATGAGCGGCGAGGCGTTCGACTGGCCCTCGCACGGCGGCATTCGACGCGCGAGCGAGACTCACGGCCTTGCGTTTCGCACGCGGCTGCTCGCGGCGATCGCGGCGGAAGGTGCCGAGGCGATCCGCGATCTCGACGGCGAATACCAGATTGCGTTCTGGAACGCGCGGGAACGCCAACTCCTGCTGCTGAACGATCGCTTTGCCGCGCTGCCGGTGTACGTCGCTACGGGACGGCGAGGCGTCGCGTTTGCGGGTGGTGTTCGTGGCGTGCTGATGGCGCCAGGCGTCAACACTGATCCCGACATCGACGCCATCAGGGAGGCCGTGAGCTTCGGCGGCTATCGTCTCGGCAGCCGCACGAACGTCCGCGCCGTGGCGATGGTGCCGCCGGCAGCCGCCGTGACGATCTCGGTCGACGGACTCGAGACGAGGCGGTACTGGACCTGGGCCGACCTTCACGATGGCGACGCAACCGACCCGCGCGCGCTGATGGAGGAGGCGCGATCGGCGTGGGTGAACGCGGTCGCGCGGCGGCTCGATGGCGCGAGGCGGCCGGGCCTGACGCTGAGCGGCGGCCTGGACAGCCGCGCGATTCTCGCGGAGGCCACGCGTCAGGTCACGGGCGTGTCAGCGCTCACCTATGGTGTTCCTCAATCGGACGACGTGAGGATTGCGCGGCGCGCGGCACGGGCGGCCGGCGCGGAGTGGCGCCTGTATCCGCTGTACGCCGACGGCTGGCTCGAACGGCGGACGCAGCGGATTCACGAGACCGACGGCTTGATGGATCTCGTCGATCTGATGCACACCGAGCCGCTCGACACGATGCCGGGCGCGTTCGACGTGCACCTGAGCGGCTACATCGGCGACGCCGTCGCCGGCTCGACGCTCTACTTCGAGAATCGTCCCGAAGACCTCCTCTCCACGATGCCGTATTACGGCGGCGCGCTCGCGATGCCATACGGTGAGGCGCTGGCGGCCGCGGAAGGCATGATTCGCCGCACGCCCGGGCCCGCGCGCTTCGCGCCGTACGAGCAGAAGCTGCCGCAGTCCACCAACCGTATTACCGCGGCGGCGCGGCCGTTCGCGATCGTTCGGCGGCCGTTCGTGGACTACCGCTTCTTCGAGCTCTGTCAGCGCATCCCCGCCGCCTGGCGCGCGCAGCATCGATGGCGCGAGCAGTGGCTCGCGTCCACCTATCCGGAGTGCTTCGCCCGCATCCCCAACCAGCAGACCGGCGTGCCGTTGCAGTCATCGCGGCTGCGGTGGCAGCTCGCGCGCGCCGCGCGATTCGGGTGGCGGCGAATGCTGAAGGGGGCGCGCGCGGCGGGACTGCCGGTGGCCGTGCCCGACCGCTCGTATCACCCCGACGAGCGCTACTGGTCGCAGCGCGCCGAACGACACGCGATCGAACACACGATCCTGCGTCCCGATTCGATCAGCTGCGAGGTGTTCGGACGTTCGCGCGTGGACGAGACCGTCCGCGCCTTTTTCGTCACCGGCGCCGCGCCTGTTCAGGTGGTCGGGGCGCTCTACGTTTTCGAGCGCTATCATCAAACGCTGGCCGCGTCCCTCGCGGACGCTCGCCGGCAGGTCACGCAACACGCATGCTGATCCGCGCCGCCCTCATCGTGCTCGCCGCGTACTGGACCGGTTACTGGATTACCGGCGCTGCGGTCGCGGTGCTGTTCCTCGTCTGGTTTCTCCTTGCCAGCGGCGAAGGTCCGCCGGTCCTCGCGCTGGCGCTGACCTACCAGTGGATGCAGGTCAGCATCGGCATCTTCTACACGACCATCACGGGCCGGGAGCTCGACGCGATGGTCGAGACCGACTGGCAGACAATGGTGCTCATCGGCCTCGGATGCATCGTGTGCCTCACGGTCTCGATCTTCTACGGCATCGTGCTGGCGCGCCGGCGGTTCGTGCCCGCCGAGGATGCCCCGGGCCGCGCGTTCTCGGGGACGCTGGTCTGGGCCGCCTACGCGGCGTCGCTGCTGCTGACCGGCATCGTCCAGGAGCTGGCGTGGCAGTACCCCGCGTTCACGCAGGCGATTCTCGCGGTCACGTTTTCGCACCTCGCGCTGCTGTTCGTACTGACGCGCCGCTTCACGCGGCCGCGGTTCCAGTGGGAGAAGCTCGCGGCGGTGATGGCGCTCGAAGTCGCGCTCGGCTTCACCGGGTATTTCGCCGGGTTCCGCGAGCCGCTGATCATGGCGGCGATCGCCATGTTCGAGATCTTCAACCGGCGCGACATCCGCCACTGGGGCTTCGCGGCGGCGCTCGGCGTCGTCCTGGCCGTCTCGAGCCTGGTCTGGGTGTCGGTCAGGGGCCAGCTGCGGCAGGAAATGGACGAGGAAGTCGTGACCGCGTCGCGCATCGAGCGATTCGAGCGCGCGCGAACGATTTCGTCGGGGCTGCTCACACAGGACCTCTCGGACTATCTGAACTCGTTCGAGGTGCTCATCGACCGTCTCTGGGCGATTCACTATCCCGCGATGGCGGTCGAACGCGTCCCCTTCGTCCTCCCGTACACCGAAGGCCAAATCATCCACGACGCGCTCGTGCATGTCGTCACGCCACGGTTCCTGTACCCCGACAAGGCCGATCTGCCGTCGGACAGCGAGATGGTGCGGAAGTACTCCGGCGTCAACGTCGCGGGCTCCGAATCGGGCACGAGCATCGCGTTCGGCTACGCCGCCGAGTCGTACGTCGATTTCGGGCTCCCCTTGATGTTCGTTCCCGTGTTGATCTGGGGATTCCTCGTCGGTGTCGCGTATCAGGCATGGCTGACGGTCATCCGGCATCGCGAGCTCGCCATCGCGCTCGTGACCGTGGTCTTCTGGCTCACGCTGTACCTGTTCGAGCGGTCGTGGGCCAAGACGCTGGGCAGCACCATCACGATGATGGTGTACCTCGGCGGACTCACCTATCTCGTCGACCAGTGGCTGCTGATGCGACGCGCGCAGATGCTGACCACGGGCGTCGTCGATCACCTCCTCGACACCACTGGCTGAGTGAGCCTTCGCGTCATTCACGTGTGCGCGTACTTCGCGCCGGCCTTCGTCTACGGAGGGCCCCCGCGGAGCATCTTCGGCCTCTGCCGCGCCCAGCGTGACGCGGGCATCGACGTGCGCGTGATCACCACGACGGCCAACGGCGACTCCGAGCTGAGCGACGCGGTCGTCGCGCAGGGCGAGTACGAGGGCATTCCCGTCCGGTACTGCGCGCGCGCGTGGCCGCGCTCGATCTTCCACGCACCGTCGCTTGGCGCCGCCGTCGCCGCGGCGTTGCGCGACGCCGACGTGCTCCACATCCATGGCCTGTGGAACGCGACGGTCTGGAGCGCGGCGGCGGCCGCCCGCCAGGAACGCAAGCCCTACGTGCTCTCGCCGCGCGGCATGCTCGCCCCCGCGGCGCTGGCGCACGACAAGTGGCGGAAGAAGCTGGTGTATCCACTCGCGGATCGCCGCGTCATCCGCGACGCGGCGCGCCTGCACGCGACCTCGCGCGGCGAATTCGAGGCGCTCGACTGCCTCCCCGAAGCGGGGCGCGCCGTCTACGTGCCCAACGGCGTCGAGCTTCCTCCGGGCAGCGACAGCGATTCGCGCGCGGCGCGCGAGCGCTTCAACCTGCCGCCGACCTCGCCGCTGATCCTCTTCCTCGGCCGCATCCATCCGATCAAACGGCTCGACCTTCTGGCGGCCGCGTTCGGACGCGTCCGGGCGCAGCATCGCGACGCGCACCTGGTCATCGCCGGTCCCGACGAGGAGGGGCATCGCGCCACGGTCGCGCCCCTGTTCACGCCGTTCGGGTCGTCCGTCACGTGGACGGGCCGCGTGGACGACGCCGGGAAGCGGCAGCTGCTGGACGCCGCATCCACGCTCGTCGTCTGCTCGAACTCCGAAAGCTTCGGCATGAGCGTCGCCGAGGCAATGGCGGCCGGCAAACCCGTCGTCGTCACGCGCACATGCCCGTGGCCCGAGGTGGCATCGCACGAAGCGGGGTTCTGGGTCGAGCAGACGGGTGACGCCATCGCGGACGGCGTCAACGCCATTCTCTCCGACCGCGCCGCCGCAGAAGCGATGGGCCGCCGCGGCAGATCGCTGATCTCGTCGAAATACAGTTGGCCGGGCGCGGCCTCGGCTCTCATCAAGGCCTACGAAGAGATTGCCCCAACCGCTATCCACGTTGGTTGACGCGCAGCCCGCCTCTGGCGCCATGCCGGGTCGCACCGTGCGGCGTGTCGTCGTCCTGACGCCGATGATGGGCGGCGCCGACGGCATCTCCGAGATGACACGGCAGTGGGTGCGCGTGCTCGAATCGCGCGTTGGCCGTGACGTCGGCACGCTCGAAGTCTGGTCGCTCGACGACGCCGGCCGGCCGGCGGGCACCGCCGCCGCGACCGTGTTTCACACCGCCCGCGGGGGGCGCATCCGCTTCGCGTCGCTGGCGATGCAGGATGGCCTGGGTTCCGCCGCAGACACGCTGGTCGTCGTGATGCACCTGCACCTTCTGCCGGTGGCGCTTCCGCTCGTCTGGCGCGGCGCAAAGCTGCTCCCGATCCTGATGGGGATCGAAGCGTGGACGGCGCTGCGCCCGCTCGAGCGTGCCGCGCTGGGTCGTGCGTGGAAGGTGGTCGCCATATCCGCGCACACCGCCGCGCGGTTTCGGGCCGCGAACCCTTCACTCGCCGCGACGCACCTTGCCGTCTGCCGGCCCGGAACACCCCCGGCGATCCAGCCCGCCTCCGAGCGGTTCGCCGGCCCGTACGCGCTCATCGTCGGCCGCATGAGCTCGCGCGAACGATACAAGGGGCACGACCTGCTCATCGACGTCTGGCCCCACGTGCGCGAGGCCGTTCCCGCGGCGCGCCTGGTCGTCGCGGGCGAGGGTGACGACGCATCACGGCTGCGCGTGAAAGCGGGCGAGGGGATCGACTTCGTCGGACGGGTAGACGAGGCGCGGCTCGCGGCGTTGTACCGCGACGCGACGCTCTTCGTCATGCCCAGCACGGACGAGGGTTTCGGGCTGGTCTACCTCGAGGCCATGCGCGCGTCCACGCCGTGCATCGCCGCGCGCGGCGCCGCCGAGGAGATCATCACCGATGGCCGCGACGGCGTGATCGTGGACGCCGGCGATCGGGACGCACTGGTCGCCGCGCTCGTGCAGCTGTTCACCGATCCGCAGGCACGCGCGCGGATGGCGGCTGCGGCCGTACAGAGGGTCAACGGGGAGTTCGGCGCGGTGGCGCTCGATGCGCGCGTCCGCCGCGCTCTCGAGCTGGGGGAAGGGTAGTGCTCGTCCTCGGCATCAACGCGTATCACGGCGACGTCGCCGCCGCCATCCTGCGGGACGGGCAGCTCGTGGCGGCCGTCGAGGAGGAGCGATTCCGCCGCATCAAGCACTACGCCGGCTTTCCACGCGAGGCCGTCCGCGCGTGCCTGGCGATGGCCGGCGCCGAGGCTCGCGACATCGACGCCTTTGCCGTCTCGCGCGATCCGAAGGCGCACCTGTGGCGGAAGGGCGTCTTCGCGCTGAAGCACCGGCCGAGCCTCTCGCTGATCCGCGACCGCGCCGCCAACGTCATGTCGGTGCGGCGCATCGCGGACGCCTGCGCCTCGGCGCTCGGCCTCGACGAGTCGCACGTGTCCCGGCGGATGCACTACGTCGAACATCACGCCGCGCACCTCGCCAGCAGCTTCTTCGCGAGCCCCTTCGACGACGCCGCGGTGTGCGCGATCGACGGGTTCGGTGACTTCGTCAGCACCTCCACGGGTCTCGGCCGCGGCCCGTGCCTCGCGATTCAACACCGCGTCTTCTTCCCGCACTCCCTTGGACTGCTGTATCTCGCCCTGACGCAGTTCCTCGGCTTCCCGAAGTACGGCGACGAATTCAAGGTGATGGGGCTCGCGCCGTACGGCGAACCGTCGTTCGTGAACGAGATCCGGCAGCTCGTGCGCGTCGGCGACGAGGGGCAGCTCTGTCTCGACCTGTCGTACTTCACGCACTGGTCCGGCGGCATGACGATGACGTGGGACGAGGGCGAGCCGGCAATCGGACGCGTCTTCACGCCAAAGCTCGAGGCGCTGCTTGGCCCCGCGCGACGGCCCGAGGACCCGCTCGAGGCCAGGCACGAGGCGATCGCCGCGTCGCTGCAGCGTGTCTACGAGGAATCGGCCTTCGGCATTCTTCGCGCGCTGCACGCGCGCGTGCGCAACCCGCGCCTCGCCCTGGCGGGTGGGTGCGCGATGAACAGCGTCGCGAACGGGAAGATCCGGTCCGAGACGCCATTTACCGACGTCTACATTCAACCGGCCGCCGGCGACAACGGGACCGCGCTTGGCGCGGCGCTGCACGTCTGGCATCAGCTCGGCGGCGAGCGCCGGTTCGAGATGCGCCACGGCTACTGGGGGCCGCAGTTCGACGAGGCGGCGATCGCGGCGGCGATCGACGCGAGGCATGGAGAAATCGAGGCGCGCCACTGCGCCCGGTCGCATATCGCCAGCGAGGAGCACCTCTGCGAGTGGACGGCCTCGCGCATCGCCGACGGCAACGTCGTCGGATGGTTCCAGGGACGGATGGAGTGGGGCGCCCGCGCGCTCGGCAACCGGAGCATCGTGGCCGATCCGCGCCGGCGCGACATGCGCGACATCATCAACGTCCGCATCAAGTTGCGGGAAAA
>DASQAX010000015.1:0-8143 GCA_035635535.1 Vicinamibacterales bacterium
GCAGCCGCCCGCCGCGCGACATCGTCAGGCGCAGGGCGGCCGCGCTGGCGACGGCCACTTCCAGGTAGTGATTGACGGGATACGCTTCGCGCACCAGTCCGACGAACGTGTGCATGCCGGTGAGCACCGTCAACGCAAAGAGGAATGCGGTGAGGTCGGTACGGTTCCGGACGCGCGCGATGCTCGCGAAGCAGGCAATCAGCGCGACGATCAGGAGCACGTGAACGCTCTTGAACGCGCCGAAGTAATGTCCGTGCGCGGCATCGAAGATGAGTTTCGATTGCGCCCAGAATGCCGGCCGGAAGGAGGCGGGGTCGTCGAGCGTGTTTCTGAACATCGTCGCGGCGGAAGGCGCCGCCAGAATCTGCAGGAGCGGAACCAGGCAGTCGGGAACCTGCAGCGGTATTTCGACGATCGTGATGGAGATGCTCGCCGCCGCGAGGCCGGCCGCGATCCACGCGGTCCAACGCCACGGCTGAACCGCGACCGCGAGACGCTCGCCGCTGGCCGCAACGGCGCCGTCAGAGCGCAGTCTCTCGCCGGTCACCGCCTCTGTGATGTACGGAAGTCCCATGGACTGGTGGGGTCCGGAGACCTTACAACGTCGGCCGCGGTGCTTCAATGGCCCAACAGTCTGACCTCCGGGCGCTTCGGTACTATTGCGTTATTGCCAGGTCGTCAGCGTCAGCGTGAACGGATGCGTCGCGTCCGGCTCCATGTTGACCACGCGCAACTCGTAGTCCATCGGCTCGAGGCCGACGCGGCGGAAGGTGATCGTCGGCGTGCCGCCGCGCGGCGCGAGGTCCTCGTGCACCAGGCCCGCACCGGCGCGGTACAACTGGATCAGCATCGCGCGCGCGCCGCCCTGCCACGACAGCGTGACTTCCACGGCATCGTCCTGCGGCAGCAGCGTGAAGCGATACCGCTCGCACGCGTACAGGCCGACATAGCAGGGAGCCTGGTAGCTGGCGAGCGGGCCGACGTTCCCGGTAATCACGCGCTCGGTGGGGACGAGGCCGGTGGGCACGTCGGGGCCAACCGCGTGAGTCGGCGGCGGCGCCGGTGTGGATGAGACGGTCGTCTGCGGCGTCTGCGTCGCGGACGGCGCGGTGGGAGAGACGGTCGTGAAACCGCCACAGCCCGCGAGCAGGAGCGACAGTCCGGCGGCGGCGATCCCTCGACTGTGCGCGGGGCAACCCCTGAGTTCGTTCATGGCCGTGCTGGACTGCAAGTTCCGATCACTGCCGAACTGTGCAATCGGGCCGTCGAGTTGGAAGCCAACGACCAGTTAATCCCACTCGGCTTCCGCTCGCGCGGATTTCGAGTGTACGTGGCGCGAACCCTGTCGGGTTCGCGAGGCGAGCCTGACAAGGCTCGCCCCACGATTCGAATCCGCCGCCAGTCTACTCAGCTCGAGGGCATAGGCGCGCCCACCACGATCCGGCTCTCAGCCCACCGTTGCAGGTGGAGAGGATGCCCCGCGAGCGATCGCTATTTCGCCCGCACCACGAGCTCGCCGTGCATCATCTTGTGGCCGGGCGCGCTCGTCAGCGCGCAATAGAAGGCAAAGGTGCCCGGCCGGTCCGCCTGGAACTCGAAGGTCGTCGAGCCGCCCGCGGGAACGCGCTTCGCGATGCGGTACTCGTCAATCGTGAAGCTGTGCGCGATGTCCTCGCTCCGTACGGTCAGCTTCACGAGGTCGTCCTGCGAGACCTCGATGCGAGTGGGCGAATACTGATAGTCCTTCGTGGCGATGGTGAACTCGCGACGGTTCGGAGGCTGATCCTGACCTGGGCCGGGCGGCATCGAGGCCGCCAGGAGGCGGGCAACCGTTGGTCCGGCGAGGAGGAGGCCGCCGGCGCCGATGAGCATCAATCCAACCGAGCGCCGGGAAATCTTCATATGCCTATTGTGACGCCCCGCGGGCTCGTCGGGCTCGGTGTCGATCCGTGCAGGGGCGCGTCGCCGCGGGCGCCCCTGTACGGCCGGGTTATTCCTTGGCGGCGGGGGCAGCCTCCTGCGGCTTCGGCGCCTCGTCCTGCAGCAGCGCCTTGCGGCTGAGCCGAATCTTCCCGGTCGGGTCGATATTGATGACCTTCACGAGAATCTGCTGACCTTCCTTGAGCTCGTCGCGCACGTCCTTCACGCGGTGGTTCGCGATCTCGGAGACGTGCAGCAGGCCGTCGGTGCCCGGCATGATCTCGACGAACGCGCCGAAATCGGTGATGCGCTGCACCTTGCCCATGTAGGTCTTGTTCAGCTCCGGCGTGGCGGTCAGCTCCTGGATGATGCCGATCGCCTTCGCCGCCGACTCGCCGTCGGCGGACGCCACGTTCACGCGGCCATCGTCCTCGACGTCGATCTTCACGCCGGTCCGCTCGATGATGCTCCGGATCATCTTGCCGCCGGGGCCAATGACGTCGCGAATCTTGTCGACCGGGATCTTGATGGTGATGATCCGCGGCGCGAAGTCCGACATGGCCGTCCTGGCTGTGCCGAGCGTCTTGGCCATCTCGCCGAGGATGTGCATCCGTCCTGCGCGAGCCTGGTCGAGCGCCTTCGACATGACCTCGGAGTTGATCCCCGTGACCTTGATGTCCATCTGCAGGGCGGTGATGCCCTGCGCGGTGCCGGCGACCTTGAAGTCCATGTCGCCGTAGTGATCCTCGGCGCCCGCGATGTCCGAGAGGACGGCGTACTTGCCGGTCTTCTCGTCCATGATGAGCCCCATCGCGATGCCGGCGACGGGTGCCTTGATCGGCACGCCCGCGTCCATCATCGCCATCGAACCGCCGCACACCGATGCCATCGACGAGGATCCGTTCGATTCGAGAATGTCCGAGACGAGACGAATCGTGTAGGCGAACTTGTCGTCGCCCGGGACCACCGGCGTCAGCGCACGCTCCGCCAGCGCGCCGTGGCCGATCTCGCGGCGCCCGGGGCCGGTGAAGCGGCCGGTCTCGCCCACCGAGAACGGCGGGAAGTTGTAGTGGAGCATGAAGCGCTTGTAGAACTCGCCGCTCACGTGCTCGACCTTCTGCTCGTCGTCCGCGGTGCCGAGCGTGCAGGTGACGAGCGCCTGCGTCTCGCCGCGCGTGAAGACGACCGAGCCGTGCACACGAGGCAGGACGCTGGCCTCCGTCCAGATCGGACGGATCTGATCGAACTTGCGGCCGTCGAGCCGATGGCCCTTGTTGAGGACCTCGTCGCGCAGCACCTTCTCCTGCATCTCGTGGAAGATGTGCTTGGCCTCGGCGTGCTGTTCCTCGTCGAGCGCGTCGAGCAGGTCGTCGAGGACGGTATCGACCCGGCTGTAGCTTTCGAGCTTGTTGAGGATCCGCATCGCGTCGCCGAGCGGTCCGAACGACTTGTCGTGAACCGTCTTGTGGAACGCCTGGTCCACTTCCTTGGCCGCGACCGTCAGCTTCTTCTTGCCGACCGCCGCCTTCAGCTCGTCGATCGCGGCGACGAGCTGCTTGATGGCCGCGTGCGCCGCTTCGAGCGCGCCGACCACTTCCTTCTCGGAGACTTCCCTGGCGCCGGCCTCGACCATCAGGATGCCGTCGGCGCTGCCGGCGACGATGAGATCCAGCGTGCTCTCCTTGCGCTCGCCATAGGTCGGATTGATGACGACGCTGCCGTTCACGATGCCGACGCGGACGCCGGCGATCGTCTTCTCGAACGGGATCTCCGACAGCGCGAGCGCGGCGGATGCGCCGGTAATCGCCAGCACGTCGGCGTCGTTGTCCTGGTCGGCCGACAGCAGCAACGCGATGATCTGCGTTTCGTAGCGCCAGCCGGCCGCGAAGAGCGGACGGCACGGCCGATCGATGAGGCGGCTGGTCAGCACCTCCTTCTCGGGCGGCTTGCCTTCGCGCTTGAAGAACCCGCCCGGGATGCGGCCCGAGGCGTAGGTGTATTCGCGGTAATCAACCGTGAGCGGAAGGAAGTCGATCCCTTCGCGCGGGTTAGCCGCGTGGCAGGCGGTCACAAGGACGACGGTGTCGCCCGATCGGACGACCACGGACCCGTCGGCCTGCTTGGCCAGCTTGCCGGTTTCAATGGAGATGCGGCGTGAGCCGATCTGGATCTCGCGCTTCTGGAGATTGACGTTATGCATGGCGGAAGCGGCTACTTACGGATGCCGAGACGCTGAATGAGCGTCGCGTAGCGACCCATATCCTTGCTTTTGAGATAGTCGAGCAACCGCCGGCGCTGGCCAACCAGCTTCAGCAGGCCGCGACGTGAATGGTGATCCTTCGCGTGAACTTTGAAATGTTCCGTGAGGTAGTTGATGCGCTCGCTGAGGAGGGCAACTTGAACTTCCGGTGAGCCCGTGTCGCCGTCGTGAGTCTTGTACTCGCCGATAATCCCGGTCTTGCGGTCCTTGGTAAAGGCCATCGATCCTCCACGAACGGCCCAGGAACCCTGTACAGAGCACCAAGCCGTCGTACGTTTCTTAATTGCTGGTATTCAAAGACTTATCATTCTAAATCAGTACAACCTCCGGGTGCAAAAAACCCGAGGGCCGCTGGCGGGTGCCGAGCGCCACGAGCGTGCCCCCTCCGTCGAGCACCCGAACCCATTCGGATGAGGCAGCCGGCATCGCGCTGGACACATCCATCGGCCGGACGTGCTGGCCGTGGGAGACGCGGGTGAGCCCCTCGGCGGTCACGGTGACGGCCGGGAAGCTGGTGAGAAGCCGTTCCATCGGAATCAGGCCGGGATCCGGGGTCGGGGCTCCGGGGTCGGGGGGTTCGAGCGCATCGAGCGGGATGGCCTCGTCAATCGTGAACTCGCCGCTGCGGGTCCTTCGGAGCGCCTCCAGCGTGGCGCCCGTGCCGCAGCGCTCGCCGAGGTCGCGCACGAGCGCGCGGACGTAGAAGCCGGCGGAACAGGTGAGCGACAGGCGGCAGCGATTGTTGCCGGACTCGACCAGCTCGAGACGCGAGATGCGCACCGGCACCGCCGCGAGCTCGACGGGTTCATCCCGCCGCGCGAAGTCGTATGCGCGCCGGCCGCCGACCTTCTTCGCGGAGTAGGCGGGGGGCACCTGCATCTGCTCCCCGTCGAAGGCGCGCAGCGCGGCCACGAGCGCCTCGCGCGACGGGGCGCCGCCGGGCCGGCTCGTTTCCTCGCCCGTGACGTCGAGCGTGTCGGTCGTCACGCCGAAAAGGATCGTCGCGTCGTAGTCCTTGTCCGACGCGGTGAGAAAGCGGACCAGCCGTGTCGCGCGCCCCAGTACCAGCGGAAGCACGCCCGTGGCGAGCGGATCGAGTGTACCGGTGTGTCCGATGCGCTTCTCGCCAAGCGCGCGCCGGGCCGTGGCGACGACGTCGTGCGACGTCGGACCTTCGGGCTTGTCGATGACGAGCACGCCGTCCATCAGCGGGCAGCTGGCAGCAGGCAGCGGGCAGTCATCAGCTGGCAGCGGGCAGCCGGCAGCGGGCAGCAGGCGGTGCAGATCACGAAGACGTGCTGCCAGCTGCCAGCTGCCTGCTGCCAGCTATCTGTATTTCCTGAAGCAGCTTCTGCTCGAAGACCAGCTTGAGATCGGCGAACGTGCCGCGGGCGCTGCACCCCGACGCGTTCTTGTGACCGCCGCCGCCGAGCTCCTTCGCGATGGCGTTGACGTCCACGTCGCCCTTGGACCGCATGCTGACACGCCAGTCGTCCTCGCCGGCCTCCTTGAAGAACACGACCGCCTCGATGTCCTTCACCGACAGCGGCAGGTTCACGATGCCTTCGGTGTCTTCGTACGTGCCCCCGCACTCGCGCGCCAGCTTCTGGTCCACGCAGAGCGTGGCGACGCGGCCGCCCGGGTGGAGCACCATCCGGGTCAGCACCGCGCCGAACAGCTTCAGCCGTCCGAGGGTGTTGCTGTCGTAGATGGCGCCGGCGATGGCAGGCGGGTCGATCCCCGCCTCGACGCACTGGCGGCAGATGTCGAAGGTGCGCGGCGAGATGTTCGAGTAGTGAAAGGAGCCGGTGTCGGTGATGATCCCGATGTAGACGTGCGTCGCGATTTCGCGCGTCAGGGGGACGTCGAGCTCCCTGACGAGGTCGAACACCATCTCGCTGCAGGCGGCGGCGCTCGCATCGAACCAGTTCAGCGCGCCGAAGGACGTGTTGCCGAGATGGTGATCGATGTTGATCACGAAGCCGCGCTCGAGCCCCTCGACGCCGGTCCGCGTCAGGTCGCCGCACTCCATGACGATCACCGCGTCGCCGGGATCGTCGACGCGGCTGGCGACCTCGATCTTCGTCACGCCGGGAAAGACCGAGTACGGCCCCGGTGCGGGATCGCGGTTCACGATCCGCGCGTCCTTCCCGAGGTGCCACAGCGCGTGGGCCATCGCGAACTGCGAGCCGATCGAATCGCCGTCGGGGCGGACGTGTGAAGACAGCACGAAGCGCTGCCGCTTGCGAATCTCGTCCGCGATTCGCGCGCGGGTCGCCGTGTCAGTCGCCGTCGTCGTCACCTTGGGAGTTGGCCGTTGGAAGTTGGGAGTTCCTTTGGGCGTCCTCCTCGTGGATGTCGCGGAGGATCTGTTCGATGCGGTCCTGGTTGGCGATCGACTCGTCGAACCGGAACTCGACCTCGGGGACACGGCGGAGCTGCAGCCGCGCGCCGAGCTGACGCCGGAAGAAGCCGGTCGCGCGCTGCAACGCGCGCGACGTCTCCGTGCGGGCCTTCTGATCGCCGAGGGTCGTGTAGAAGACGCGCGCCAGCTGCAAGTCGGTCGTGACCTGCACGCGCGTCAGCGTGATGAAGCCGATGCCCGGGTCGTGTACTTCGCCCCTGGCGAGCACTTCGCTGAGGACGTCGCGGATCTGCTCCCCGACCCGATCGGGACGGTGTCCCTGGGCCATTTACGACGCCGTCGCCGTCTTGACCCGCTCCATCGTGAACACCTCGATGGTATCGCCCACCTTGATGTCGTTGTAGCGCTCGAGGCTGATGCCGCACTCGAAGCCGGACTTCACCTCGCTCACGTCGTCCTTGAAGCGGCGCAGGGAGCCGATCTTCCCTTCGTGCACCACGACGTTGTCGCGAAGCAGCCGCGCGGTCGTCTCGCCGGCGCGCGTGATGCGCCCGTCGATGACCATGCAGCCGGCAATCGAACCGATCTTCGGGACCTTGAAGACCTCGCGGACTTCCGCCGTGCCGATCCGCACTTCCTTGAACGTCGGGTCGAGGAGGCCCTCCATCCCTTTCTGGATTTCCTCGGTGACGGTGTAGATGACCGAGTGCAGGCGGATGTCCACCTCTTCGCGATCCGCCATGTCCGCGGCGTTGCGGTCGGGCCGCACGTTGAAGCCGATGACGATGGCGTTGCTCGCCGACGCGAGCAGCACGTCGGACTCGTTGATGGCGCCGACGCCGGCGCGGATGATCCGGATCTTCACCTTGTCGTCCGACAGCTTCGTGAGCGAGTCGGCGAGCACTTCCGACGACCCCTGCACGTCGGCCTTGACGATGATCGGCAGTTCCTTGATGCCGCCTTCGGCAATCTGCTCCTTCAGCGACTCGAGCGTCAGGCGGCCGCCGCGCGCGCCCAGGGCGCGCTCCTTGGCCTGTGTCTGCCGGAAGTTCGCGATCTGCCGCGCCTTGGCGGCATCGGCCACCGTCTGGAACGGATCGCCCGGCTGCGGAAGGCTCGTCAGGCCGAGGACTTCCACCGGCGTCGACGGTCCCGCGGACTTCACCGGCCGCCCGCGATCGTCGATCAGCGCGCGGACGCGCCCGACGACCGGGCCGGCGATGAAGTTGTCGCCGACGTTCAGCGTGCCGTCCTGCACGAGCACGGTCGCGACGGGGCCGCGGCCGCGATCGAGCTTGGCTTCGAGCACCGCGCCCGATGCGCTGTGCTTCGGGTTGGCCTTGAGCTCGAGGATGTCGGTCGAGAGCAGGATCATCTCGAGCAGCTGATCGAGGTTCTGCTTCTTCTTGGCCGAGACCGGCACCATGACCGTCGAGCCGCCCCAGTCTTCGGGGACGAGGTTCAGCTCGGCCAGCTCGCGCTTCACGTTGTCGGGATTGGCGCCCGGCTTGTCGATCTTGTTGATCGCCACGACGATCGGCACGTTGGCCGCCTTCGCGTGATCGATCGCTTCCCGCGTCTGCGGCATCACGCCGTCG
>DASQAX010000016.1:0-1892 GCA_035635535.1 Vicinamibacterales bacterium
TGGCGACGTCTGATCGCGTGGTCGCTCGTACTGGCGGCGATCGTCCTCGCGCGACTCGACGACGTGTTTCTCGTCGCAGCGGTGATGTTCGCCGTCGCCCGGCGTGAGTCGCACTGGAAAGAACGCGCCCTGAAGGCGTTCGGCTGCGGCGCTGCGCCCGCAGTCGCAATCGTTCTCTACATGGCCTACAACGTCAGCGTGTCCGGCCATGCCTTCCCCTCGAGCGCCCAGGTGAAAGAAGGTGCATCGCTCTTGGAGAACCTTCACTTGATGGCGCTCCCCTTCGCTCCCTTCGGCCTGATGCTGATCGGCCCGGACGGCTGGCCGCTCGTGGCGTCGAAGGCGCTTCACCTGCTGGTCCCGCTTGGCGTGGCCGTCGTGTACCTGATGCGCGGACGTCGATTGTCGCTCGAGCTGCTCGCGCTCTACGTCGTCATCAAGAATGTGTACAACCTGGCCTTCGTATGGATCTGGCACCAGGGGTTCTGGTACTTCCCGCTCACGCTGCTGATCGCTGGCATGCTCGTCGCGACGCGTCTCGAGGCGCACCTGCGGCCCTCGCCACATCCTGCGAGTAACGATGGACGATCCGTCAGATCGTTCACGCTGGCGCTCTCGCTGGTCGTGCTGGCGGTCGTCGCGATCGCAGTCATCTTCCATGGTGGCCGCACCGGGTGGGCGGTCCTGATCGCGGTTGCGGCCTTCGGCGCGACGATCGCGTTGTGGGGGCCGAGGCGATGGTGGGTCATCGCCGCACTGACGGCCTGGGGGCTGTTCATGGCCACCGCGGACATCGTGAATCGCGTGTCCTGGAAGTACGGCGACCAGTACACGAGGTTCTGGAACGAACGCGAGACGCTCCGGCACGCGTTCGAGTCGTCGCCGCTCGCGTCCCCCATCGTGGAGTTCGACGACGGCGTCATCACGTACGGACTGTCGGTCCAGGGCATGAGCGGTTTTGGCCTGGCGGCGGATAGCGAAGCCGTGGCCGCCAAGCGCGAGGGCCGCCTCCTCGACCTGGCGTACGAGCGCGGGTTCCGCAACATCGCGTCGCTCTACTACGTGCCGATGCTTCCATCCGATGCGCGCGCTGGTACGCGCATCGACGCCACCATCGCGCAGATTCCGACGATGGCCACCGAGGCGCTCGACCGATGGCAATTCTCCATCGTGCTCCACGACGAGCGAACCGGGTTCCTCGTAGCGCGGTTCGACCCGCGATGATCGGACGAAACGCCGTCCTCCGCATTCCGTTGCTCGCGGCATGTGCGTGGTTCCTGGTGTCGTGTTCGAGCGACCCGGATTTCGATCTCGTCATCCGCGGCGGCACCGTGTACGACGGGACGGGCGAGGCGTCTGGCATCCGTCGTGCTGATGTCGGCATTGCGGGCGACCGCATCCGTCAAATCGGCGA
Source organism: Vicinamibacterales bacterium (assembly GCA_035635535.1). Classification (GTDB taxonomy): domain Bacteria; phylum Acidobacteriota; class Vicinamibacteria; order Vicinamibacterales; family UBA2999; genus Gp6-AA40. The sequence continues at coordinate 1,415 of DASQAX010000016.1, forward strand.
TCTCGGCACGCGCACCGCGCGGGAGTCCGTCGATGCCACCGGCCGGATCGTCGCACCCGGATTCATCGACGCGCAAAGCCGGTCCGGGCTCACCCTTCTTGCCGACGGCGCGGGCGAGAGTCACCTGCGCCAGGGGATCACCAGCGAAGTCCTTTCCGATAACAGCCCGGCGCCGTGGACGGCGGCCACCGCCGATACCGGCGCTCTTCGGCGCTACGGGATCACGCTCGATTGGATGGGACTCGGCGGGTACTTCGACCGGCTCGAGTCGCGCGGCACCGCGATCAACGTCGGCAGCCTGATTCCGCTGTCGCTCGCACGGGCCGCCGGAAACAGCACGTCGTTCATCGACGGGGCCATGCGAGAGGGGGCGTTCGGCCTCGTCGACGACGTCAACGCCGACGTGCCGGAGCTCGTCGCCGCGTCGATCCCGGTCGGGACGCGGGACGGCATGGTCATGCTGCGCGTCGATAGCGCC